>JBOGHR010000689.1:0-3682 GCA_050744905.1 Acidimicrobiales bacterium | reverse complement strand
GGCCCAGGCGGCGGAGGGCGACCAGGTCGACGAGGGCCGCCGCCTCTACCAGACGGGCTGCGCCACCTGCCACGGCCCCGAGGCCCGGGGCACGGCGCTGGGCCCCAACCTGCAGGGCGTGGGGGCGGCGGCCGTGGACTTCTGGGTGTCGACCGGGCGCATGCCCCTCGAGCGCGACGCCCGCTTCGCCGTGCGCAAGCCGCCCTCCTACGACCGGGACCAGGTCGACGCGCTCATCGCCTACCTCACCTCGCTGGACCCGTCGGGCCCGGAGATCCCCGAGATCGACCCGGCCGCCGCCGACCTGGTGGAGGGCGGGGTCCTCTACCGGGCCAACTGCGCGGCGTGCCACGGCGCCGTCGGCATCGGCGGTGCCCTGGCCCAGGCCCGCCACGCGCCGCCGCTCGGCCCCGCCACCCCGCTCCAGGTGGCCGAGGCCATCCGCATCGGCCCCGGCGCCATGCCCAGCTTCGGGCCCGAGACCTTCGACGGCGAGCAGCTGTCGGCCATCGTCAAGTACGTGGAGGCGCTGGACAGCCCCGAGGACCCGGGCGGGCTCGGCCTCGGTCACACCGGCCCCATCCCCGAGGGGTTCGTGGGCTGGCTGGTGGGCCTCGGGGTGGTGCTGGTGGCGGCGTGGTGGATCGGAGAGCGGGAGTGACCGGTCCGTGACCGAGACCACCCGCCACGAGCGGCGCACCGAGCGGGCCATCGCCGCCGCCCTGGCCGTCAGCGCCGTCACGGCGCTGGGCCTCGCCGTCACCTTCGCCCGCGGCGGCCAGCCCCAGGTCGAGGGCGCCCTGCTGGGCGTGTCCCTGGGGAGCCTGGGCTGGGCGCTCGCCGCCTGGGGCAAGCACCTCCTCCCCGCCGGTCCGTTCGTGCAGGAGCGCCACGAGGCCGGCGCCGGCGACGAGGCCGCCGCCCGGCCGGTGTCCCGGCTGGTCGAGCCCGGGGAGGTGGACGAGCCGGGGCCGGCGGGCATCCCGGTCGTGCCCGGCCCCGACGAGGACACGGCCACGGCGATGGGTCGCCGGCCGTTCCTGGTCAAGTGCCTCTTCGGCGCCATGGGCGCCCTGGGCCTGGCCGCCCTGTTCCCCATCCGGTCGCTGGGCCCCGATCCCGGCCGCACCCTGTTCGACACGCCGTGGCGCACCGGCTCGCTGGTGGTCGGCGAGGACGGCCTCCCGGTGCGGGCCACCGACCTGGGGGTGGGCAGCGTGCTGACCGTGTTCCCCGAGGGCCACGTCGGGTCGGCCGACGCCCAGACGGTGCTCATCCGCGCCGTGGACGACGCCTTCGTCACCCGCGAGGGCCGGGAGGGGTGGGCGCCCCTCGGCTACGTGGCCTACTCCAAGGTGTGCACCCACGCCGGCTGCCCGGTCGGCCTCTACCAGGCCGCCACCCGCCAGCTGCTGTGCCCGTGCCACCAGTCGCTGTTCGACGTGATGGACGGCGCCCGCCCGGTGTTCGGGCCCGCCACGCGATCCTTGCCCCAGCTGCCCCTGGAGGTCGACGACGACGGGTTCATCCGGGCCCAGAGCGACTTCCACGAGCCCGTGGGGCCCGCCTTCTGGGAGCGCCCGTGATCCGCCGGGTCAACGCCTGGTTCGACGGCCGCCTGGGCACGTCGCGGTTCGTCCGCACGGCGCTGAACAAGGTCTTCCCCGACCACTGGTCGTTCATGCTGGGCGAGATCGCCCTGTACTCGTTCGTCGTCCTGGTCATCACCGGCGTCTACCTGTCGTTCTTCTTCGAGCCGAGCCTCAAGGAGGTCGTCTACGACGGGCCCTACGAGGCGCTGAGGGGCGTCGAGATGTCGGCCGCCTACGAGTCGACGCTGCGCATCAGCTTCGAGGTGCGGGCGGGGATGGTGATGCGCCAGATGCACCACTGGGCGGCCATCGTGTTCCTGGCCGCCATGGTCGTCCACCTGGCCCGGGTGTTCTTCACCGGCGCCTTCCGCCGGCCCCGAGAGCTGAACTGGATGATCGGGGTCACCCTGCTCGTGCTCGGGATGCTCAACGGCTTCGCCGGGTACTCGCTGCCCGACGACCAGCTCTCCGGCACCGGCCTGCGGATCTTCTACTCGATCTTCCTGTCCGTCCCCGTGCTGGGCACGTGGCTGGCCTACCTGACGTTCGGCGGGGAGTTCCCGGCCGAGTCGATCATCTCCCGGCTCTACGTCATCCACGTGCTGCTGCTGCCCGCCGTCATCGTCGGGCTGATCGTGGCCCACATGGCCATCCTGTGGCGCCAGAAGCACACCCAGTTCGCCGGCCGGGGCAAGACGGAGCGCAACGTGGTCGGCTCCCGGCTGTGGCCCAGCTACGCCATGAAGAGCACCGGGTTCTTCTTCATCCTCCTCGCCGTGCTCGCCGCCCTGGGCGGGCTCGCCCAGATCAACCCTCTGTGGCTGTACGGGCCGTTCCGGGCCGCCGACGTGAGCGCCGCCTCCCAGCCCGACTGGTACGTCGGCTGGCTGGACGGGGCCCTGCGGGTCTTCCCGCCATGGGAGATCCGCGCCTTCGGGCGGACGGTGTCGACCGTGTTCTTCCCCGGCGTCCTGCTGCCCGGGATCACCTTCGGGCTCATGTACGCGTGGCCGTTCATCGAGGCCCGGTTCACCAAGGAGGACGACCGGGACCACCACCTCCTCGACCGGCCCCGGGACCGCCCGCTGCGCACCGCCCTGGGCGCGGCGGTGGTCACCTTCTTCGTCGTGCTGTTCTTCGCCGCCGGCAGCGACGTGCTGGCGACCGTGTTCGAGGTGTCGGTCACCGGCCTGCTGGTCGCCTTCCGAGTGATGCTCGTGGCCCTGCCGCTCCTCGTCGGATGGGTCACGTACCGGCTGTGCCGGGAGGCCGCCGCCGTCCCCGACGAGGTGGGCTCTCCTCCGGTGGTGGTGCGGACGCCGGAGGGGGCGTACCACGTGGTGGAGCCGGAGGACGACGAGCCGCTGGAGGCGGCGTCGCCGCCCCCCGCCTAGCGACGGGGCGGCCCGACAGGATCGCCCCCGAGGCGGCGATGAGCATGAGGACGAACCCGGGCAGGGCGGGCCAGATCCCGAACGCCATGCCGTTGGCGGCGATCACGGCGCCCAGCGCCAGCGTGGCCGGCCAGGCGGTCGCGCCCGGGAACGAGCCGACCGGCCCCACCCCCTCGTCGATGTCGGCGTCGGGCCGGTCCTCGGGGCGGGGCGCCATGCGCCGCGACCACCACAGCAGCCACACCCCGGGGATGAGGCCGAGGCCCACGGTGAGGAGGAGCATGGTGGAGCCGGCCTCCTCGTAGCTGGTGAACCAGTAGACGGTGGTGACGACGGCGAAGAAGGCCGCCGTGCCGGCGAAGATCAGGCCTTCGGTCCTCACTCGGCGCCCACCTCGGTCTCCTTCCCCGGCGGGGGCGGCGGGTGCCCGTCGCCGGCCCCGGCCCTCGCCATGCGCTCGTCGAAGACGGGGCGGTCGGAGCGGATGGGCGGGAGGCGGGTGAAGTTGTGCGCCGGCGGCGGCGACGTGGTGGCCCACTCCAGGGTGCGAGCGTCCCACGGGTCCTCCGGGGTGCGCACGCCCGACCGCAGCGTCCGGGCCACGTTGAGCATGAACACGAGGATGGAGACGGCGATGGTCAGGGCCCCGACGGTGGCGACGGCGTTCCACAGGTCCCAGCCCATGCCCTCGTCGTA
>JBOGHR010000688.1:0-2602 GCA_050744905.1 Acidimicrobiales bacterium | reverse complement strand
CCACCGGCCCGGCCCGGCGGCGGTGGCGGCGCCACCAGTAGCGTCGGCCCCCATGAAGGCACTGCGCAGCTTCACGGTCCGGGCCAAGCTCCCCCCCGCGCTGGCTCCGCTCCACGAGCTGGCGATGAACCTCCAGTGGTCCTGGAACGGCCACACGCGCAACCTGTTCCGGTGGATCGACCCGGCGACGTGGGAGGTGACCGGCCACGACCCCGTCCGCCTGCTCGGCATGGTGGGCCGCGACCGGCTGGAGACGCTCACCACCGACCGGGCCTTCATGACCTTCCTGGCCGAGGTCCACGGGGACCTGCGCCACGACCTCGAGGCGCCGTCGTGGTTCCGGGAGCGCACCAGCGCCCTGCGCTCGGTGGCGTACTTCTCGCCGGAGTTCGGCATCGCCGAGGCCCTGCCGCAGTACTCGGGGGGCCTGGGCGTGCTCGCCGGCGACCACCTCAAGGCGGCCACCGGCCTAGGGGTCCCGCTGGTGGGCATGGGCCTGTTCTACCGGATGGGCTACTTCCGCCAGGAGCTCAACGCCGACGGGTGGCAGCAGGAGCGCTACCCGACGCTGGACCCCCACGCCATGGCCGTGCGCCTGGTGGAGGGCGCCCGGGTCAGCGTCGACCTGGCGGGCACGGAGCTGGCCGCCCAGGTGTGGCGGGCCGACGTGGGACGGGTCCGGCTGTACCTGCTCGACGCCGACATCGACGACAACGACGCCGAGCACCGGGCGGTGACCGACCGCCTGTACGGCGGAGGCACCGAGCACCGCCTGCGCCAGGAGATCCTCCTCGGGATAGGCGGCGTGCGCGCCCTCGACGCCGTCGGCGAGGACACCCAGGTCTTCCACACCAACGAGGGCCATGCCGGCTTCCTCGGCCTGGAGCGCATCCGCCGGCTGGTCAAGGGGTCGGACATGACCCTGGCCGAGGCCATCGAGGCGGTCCGGGCGGCCACCGTGTTCACCACCCACACTCCCGTCCCCGCCGGCATCGACCGCTTCCCCCGCGACGTGATGGAGCGGTACTTCCGGAGCTGGGCCGACGAGTGCGGCATCGCCTTCGACGAGCTCATGGCCCTGGGCCACGTCCCCGACGAGCCCGCCGACAACCCGTTCAACATGGCCGTCATGGGCCTGCGCCTGGCCGGCATGTCGAACGGGGTGTCGGCGCTCCACGGCGCCGTGAGCCGGCGCATGTTCAGCGCCCTGTGGCCCGATCTCCCTCCCGAGGAGGGGCCCCTCACCTCGATCACCAACGGGGTCCACGCCCGCACCTGGGTCTCCGCCGACATGGACGACCTGCTGTCGCGCCACCTGGTGCCGGCCTGGGACGAGGCCGACGCCGACATGTGGCAGCGGCTCGAGAACGCCCGCGACGACGAGATCTGGCGGGTGCGCGAGCAGTGCCGCGAGCGCCTGGTCGGCTTCGTGCGCCGCCGCCTCCGCGAGGCGGCGCTGGGCCGGGGGGTGAGCGAGTCCGACGTGGCCTGGTGCGACGAGGTGTTCGACCCGCGCATCCTGACCATCGGCTTCGCCCGCCGGTTCGCGGCCTACAAGCGGGCCACCCTGCTGCTGTCCCAACCCGACCGGCTGCGCGCCCTGCTCCTGTCGCCCGACCGGCCCGTGCAGATCGTGTTCGCCGGCAAGGCCCACCCGGCTGACGACGTGGGCAAGGAGATGATCCGCCAGATCGTCCAGTTCTCGCGCGACCCGGCCGTCCGCCACCGCATCGCCTTCGTGGAGGACTACGACATCGCCGTGGCCCGCACCCTGGTCCAGGGTTGCGACGTGTGGCTCAACACCCCCCGCCGACCCCAGGAGGCGTGCGGGACGAGCGGCGAGAAGGCCGCCCTCAACGGCGGCCTGAACTGCTCGATCCTCGACGGGTGGTGGGACGAGATGTTCGACGGCGAGAACGGCTGGGGCGTCTCGTCGGCGGAGACCTACGACGACCTCGGCCGCCGCGACGCCGTCGAGGCGGGCAGCCTGTTCGAGATCCTCGAGCACCAGGTCGTGCCGCTGTTCTACGAGCGGGTCGAGGGCGTGGTCCCCCGCCGGTGGGTGCGGCGGATCAAGTCCTCGCTGGTCTCCCTCGGCCCTCGCGTCACCGCCTCGCGCATGGTCCGCGACTACGTCGAGCGGCTCTACGAGCCGATGGCCGTGCGGGCTGACGCCATCGGGGCCGCCGAGCACGCCCGGGCCCGCCGGCTCGCCGCCTGGAAGCGACGGGTCCTCGAGGCGTGGGACGCCGTGCGGGTGGAGGCGGTGGAGAGCGACTCGGCGGTGGCCGACCTGGGGACCGAGCGCCGGGTGGCGGCGGTGGCGTCGCTCGGCGCCCTCGCCCCCGACGACGTGGCCGTCCAGCTCATCTTCGGCCCCGTCGGCCCCAACGACGAGATCACCGCCCCCACCGTGGTCACCATGGACCTGGTGGGGCCCGAGGTGGGCGCCGGGGCAGGTGCGGCGGCGCACCGGTACGTGTGCTCCTTCAGCGCCGAGCAGGCCGGGCGCTACGGGTTCACGGTCCGCGTCATCCCCGCCCATCGCGACCTGGCCACGCCGCTCGAGATGGGCCGCGCCGCCTGGGCGTGAGGCGGGGCC
>JBOGHR010000687.1:0-3693 GCA_050744905.1 Acidimicrobiales bacterium | reverse complement strand
AGGCCCTGACCGACGTCCTGCGCCTGTCGCGGACGATGACCTACAAGGCGGCCGCGGCCGGCCTCCACCTGGGCGGCGGCAAGGCGGTGATCCTCGGCGACCCCGCCCGGGACAGGTCCGAGCCCCTCCTGCGGGCGTACGGCCGATTCGTGGGCTCGCTGGGCGGGCGCTACATCACCGCCGAGGACGTGGGGACCACCCAGGCCGACATGGACCTCATCTCCCGGGAGACGCGCTACGTCACCGGGGTCAGCATGTCGCTGGGCGGCTCCGGCGACCCGTCGGCAGCCACCGCCCGGGGCGTGCTGCACGCCATGAAGGCCGTGGCCCGGCACCTGTGGGGCGAGGCGACGCTGGAGGGGCGGTCGGTCGTGGTGAGCGGGGTGGGCAAGGTCGGCTACAACGTGGCCCGGCACCTGGTGGAGGAGCGGGCGGTGGTCACCGTGAGCGACGTGGACCCCGCCGCCGTCGACCGGGCGGCCTCCGAGCTGGCGGTGGAGGTGGTGGCGCCCGAGAAGGCGCACGCCACCCACTGCGACGTCTTCGCGCCCTGCGCCCTGGGCGCGGTGCTGTCGCCCCTCACCATCCCCGAGCTGCGGTGCGCGGCGGTCGCCGGATGCGCCAACAACCAGCTGGCCGACGCGTCGTGCGCCGCCCTCCTGGAGGACGCCGGGGTGCTCTACGCCCCCGACTACGTCGTGAACGCCGGCGGGATCGTCAACGTGGCCGAGGAGCTGCGGGGCTACGACCGCGACCGGGCCGAGGGCGAGATCCGCCGCATCGGCGAGACGACCGCCCGGGTGCTGGCCACCGCCGCCGCCCAGGGCATCACCACCGTGGAGGCCGCCGACCGGCTGGCCGAGCGGCGCCTCGAGGAGGTGGGCCGGGTGCAGCTCATCCGGCCCGGCGGCGTGGCCCCGGTCCGGGGGCGGTGACCGACGTGGCCCGCACGGTCGAGCACCAGCGCCACGCCTCGGAGCCGGGGCCGGAGCCGACCCTGCGGGGCATCCCGCACGCCGAGCTCGTCGAGGACTTCCGGCTGGCGTGCATCTCCCGGGCCCTGGACGACCGCGAGATCAGCCTCCAGAAGCAGAGCCGGGTGTACTTCCAGATCTCCGGCGCCGGCCACGAGTCCCTGCTGCTGGCCCTGGCCCGCCACCTGCGGCCCGGCTACGACTGGTTCTTCCCCTACTACCGGGACCGGGCGCTCATGCTCGGCCTCGGCGTCACGCCGCTGGAGATCCTCCTCCAGGCGGTGGGCTCGGCCGACGACCCATCCTCCGGCGGCCGGCAGATGCCGTGCCACTGGGGGTTCAAGGACCGCAACGTCGTGACCCAGTCCAGCCCCACCGGCAGCCAGTGCATCCCGGCCGTGGGCTGCGCCGAGGCCGCCCGCTACATCTCCCGCCGCCCCGACCTGCCCGGCTGCTCGGCCTACGGCGACGAGCTCACCTACGTGTCCCTGGGCGAGGGCGCCACCTCCGAGGGCGAGTTCTGGGAGAGCCTCAACACGGCCTGCACCATGCACCTGCCCGTGCTCTACGTGGTGGCGGACAACGGCTACGCCATCTCGGTGCCGGTCACCGAGCAGGGCCCGGCCCCGGTCAACGAGCTGGTGCGGGGGTTCCGCGGCCTGGAGGTCCACCGCGTCGACGGGCGCGACTACTTCGCCGCCCGCCGCACCGGCCGCAAGGCCATCGAGCACGTGCGGGCCGGCGTCGGCCCCGGCCTCATCCACGCCACCGTGACCCGTCCCTACTCGCATTCGGCGGCCGACACCCAGAGCAAGTACCGGCCGCCCGAGGAGCTGGAGGAGGAGGCCCAGCACGACCCCATCCTCAAGCTCCAGCGCAGCCTGGTGAAGGGGCGGGTGCTGACGGAGGACGAGGTGGCCGCCATCCGCATCGAGGCCCGCCTGGTCGTGGCCGAGGCGGCCAAGCAGGCGCTGGGCGCCCCCCGGCCCGACCCGGCCACCGTCACCGACCACGTGGTCGCCCTGCCCGTCCTCCCCGTCCCCCCCGAGCCGCCCGCCGCCGAGGCGGGGGGCGGCGGGGCGGTCGACACGGTCACCTTCGGCGAGGCCATCCGGCGCACGCTGCACGAGCAGATGGCGGGCGACGACCGCATCCGGGTGTTCGGGGAGGACGTGGCCGACGCCCGGGAGGCGGTCCTGGCCAACGTCGAGGGCAAGGGCGGGGTGTTCGGCACCACCCACGGGCTCCAGCGGGCCTTCGGACTGGCCCGCTGCTACAACACCCCCCTGTCCGAGGCCAACATCGTGGGCCGGGCGGTGGGCCAGGCGCTGCGCGGGCTGAAGCCCGCTCCCGAGATCCAGTTCTTCGACTACATCTGGCCGGCCATGCAGCAGATCAAGAGCGAGGCGGCCACCATCCGCTGGCGCTCGAGCGGGGCGTTCAGCTGCCCGGTCGTGATCCGCGTGCCCATCGGCGGCTACCTCAGCGGGGGCGCCATCTGGCACTCCCAGTGCGGCGAGTCCATCTTCACCCACGTGCCCGGCCTCCTGGTCGCCTTCCCCTCGCGGGCACGCGATGCCGCCGGGCTGCTCCGCGCCGCGTTCCGCCACGACGACCCGGTGCTGTTCCTGGAGCACAAGCACCTGCTGCGCCAGCCCTACGCCCGGGACCCCTACCCGCCGCCCGACTTCGTGCTCCCCTTCGGCCGGGCCTGCTACGTGCGCAGGGGCGCCGACCTCACCATCGTCACGTGGGGGGCCACGGTGGAGAAGTCCCGCCAGGCCGCCGCCCGCCTGGAAGAGGACGAGTGCTCGATCGAGATCGTCGACCTGCGCACGCTCGCCCCGTGGGACCACGACACGGTGGCCGAGTCGGTGCGCCGGACGGGAAGGCTCCTGGTCGTCCACGAGGACGTGCTCACCAGCGGCTTCGGGGCCGAGGTGGCGGCATGGGCGGCGTCCGAGCTGTTCGGCGACCTCGACGGGCCCGTCCGCCGGGTGGGCGCCAGGGACACCCACGTGGCCTACGAGCCCACGCTGGAGGCGGCCACCCTGCCCCAGGTCGACGACATCGTCGAGGCGGCCGCCGAGCTCGTCGCGTTCTGAGGCCGAGGGTCTCGGCGCCGCGCCGGCGAGGCGGTGAGGGCCTGCGAATGAACTGCCTGCTCCCGTAGTTCATTCGCAGTCCCTGAGCGGCGCCAGCGCCCTTGTGGGCGCCCCCCCCCGCCTTCGCGGCCAGGGCCGCGGATCGGGACCCGCCGGCCGGCGGTCGGACGACCGGGAACGGGGTGGCACGACCACGGTGGGCGAAGGGCCCGGTTTCGCCCGGTGCGTCGGGGGGTAGCCACGGACCACCGGACGCGGGGGCATGGGGAGGGAGAGACCGGCGCTAGGGCGCTGCCGGTCCTTCGCGCCCCGAGCGCCTCGTGTCTCCACGTGACGTCGGATCGGGCTTGGACCACCCCCAGAAGGGACCCGCAGCTTGGCAGTCTTGGCACCACGGGCAGACACGACGTCGGGCCCCCTGCCGGGCTCGACGCCCGGAACCAGCCCCTGGGTGCTCCCGCTGGTGCTGCCCGAGGTGTGCGGCGCCGCCGTGCTCGCAGCGGGCGTCCACCGGCTCCAGGGCCCCGGGGTGGCGCCCGCCCTTGTCCTGGCCGGCGCCGTCGTCCTGGCCCGGCGGGGGCGCGCCGGCGGGTGGATCGCCGACCGGCCCGAGC
>JBOGHR010000686.1:0-3152 GCA_050744905.1 Acidimicrobiales bacterium | reverse complement strand
AGCCTTCCCGAGACCGGCGGCGCGCTCATCGCAGCCTGCTACAAGGACATCGCCGTCAACATCCCGCTCGACGACCCACACTCATGCCGGGAGACCCCTGTTCCTCAGCCCCGGCATCGGCGATTCTGGCCTCGGCGTCGCGGATGCTGGCGCCGACGGTGGCAGCCGCGGTGTTGATCGCTCGGCGAAGGCCGCGAAGCAGCGCGTCTCGCCGCTGGCGCAGCGGTTCGGCATCCTGCTCGGCCGCCTGCAGCGCTCGGCGAACCTCGGCGATGCGGCTGGCAACTGCAGTGCGACGCAGCTGATCAGGGACGCGCGGCCACGCCGAGACGGTCAGCTGCCGGTCCTCGGCCACCGTCTTGGCAATCCTCACCTTCTCGTCGAGCAACTGCACACGCCGGTCAGCAAGCCTGATCGCAACGGTCTTGGAGCGCGTATCGGCCTCGCGGCGGGTTCGGTCGATGCTGGTCCGCTCCGCGTCGAGTGCAGCGAGGTGGTCAGCCGCCGCCTGGGCAGCATCGGCTGCACGAGCGACGGAAGCCGCCAGCTGGTCGTACAAGCGGCTTGCGTCGTCGTGTGCAGCGGCGCGGGCTACGCCTGCTGCTACGAACCGGTCCCAGGCACCGGCGAGCGAGTCGAGGCGGTCCCCAGCGCCTGCGGCGTGGGCGAGCTCGAGTTCCTTTCGGGGCAACGAGGCGACCTTCTCGGCGACACGGCTCAGTTCCTCGCTGACTGCGGTGACCGTCTCCGGGTTCATGGTCAGCTGCAGGAAGAACTCCACGAACCGCTCCGGCGACGAGAAGCGAAACAGCGACGTGGCGCCGCCCTCGGAGCGATTCATCCGGACCTGGTATTCGAACAGGGCGGGGTCGAGATCGTGGTTGGCGAGCACTTCGAACCACTGCCTCTGTACCGACGTCTTCGTGATGTCGATGAGGTGGCGGCGGCCGGCTTTGCCGGCCCTTGACGCCAACTGTTCGAGCGATTCGATGTAGCGGGCAGGTGGAACGCGACGGCCGTCGACGTCGAAGACCAGGTCGTCGAGCGACGCTGCGCCCTCCCGGATGTCGATCAGGTACCACGTGCGGCTGACACCGGAACCCTTGCGTTCGGCGACCATCCCGGTAATGAGCCGGTCGTCGCCGTCGGCGGCGACCCACTCGCACACAGCGTGCGAGACATCACTCGCGAGAACGAAGTCGCTGAGCTCGGCACGTCGGCCACCCGTGCGCTGGGACTGCTCGTCCCCACCGATGAGGGGCGCCTTGTCGGGTCGGAGAACATGAAAGAGGAGAGCGAGGAGCACGGTCTTCCCGCCGCCGTTCTCGAGCCAGATGACACTGTCCTCGGGTCCCCCGGAGTCACCGATGCAGGAGATCTCGAACGGTGGCGCCTCGGGAGACGGCTTGTCGAAACGAGCGTCGACCGGGCCGACGCCCGCGAGGCGGATGCGGGATATCCGGTACATCAGCCAGCCGCCTCCTCCGGACGGAGAAGGTCGACGGCATTGCTGGCCGCACCGAGTACCTGCAGCCGGTACCTATCCCGGAGCCGCCACGTGTCAGCCTCGCCTTTGACCTCCTCGGCGAGCCCGTTGTCCTCGAGCCAGCGGAGTGCCTTGCGGATGGCGCCGATGATGTTGTGTGGCGTCTCTCGACCATCTGGCGTGGTGTCAGCTGCGCGGAGTCGCCGGATCGCACGCCATACCGCTTCCTCGTCAGGGTCTTCGTCGGGCGGGTCGGCGCTGCCGGCGTACTCGTCATCGAGCACTGCCCGGATCCGCTCGTACACCTGCGTCGCTGACACGGACGCGAGATGAGTGCCCTGCTCGAGCGCTGCAGCGGTCGGGTAGGCGGTCGCCGCGATGGCGACCTGAACGACGCCGTGGAGAAGACGGACGTCGGACGACTGCACGAGGACGTAGTCCGACAGACGCATCCGGTAGGGCGAGTCCTCGGTCGGGGCCAGGACGAGACCTTCGAGCCGATCGCAGGCGTGGATGAGGAGCCCCTGGCCGATGGCTACTGCTCGAACCATCGACCGAAACTGAGCGTCGGCGTTGAAGCGAACGACGAGAGCGTTGTACTCGGTATCCCGGTTCGGCCTCAGGCGAGGGCTGAGCCCGTACCGGATGAGGCTGGCAGCGTCCGTAACGAGGTCGCGCACGTCGGCAACGGTTGTGTCGCTCATGCTCGGGCCTCAGCCAGTGCGTCGAAGTTCGGCTGAAGCCAGCCGATCAGCAGGTCGGCTCCGGCGTAACCCTCGTCTTCGAACAGCTCGCCATCGTCTGCGGCGGCGAGCACTGCCGTCCCAAGCCGTCGCAAGTCGGCGACAGCGGGGTCGGCTGCCTTGAGCGCCAGCAGGCCGAGAAGCTCGGCGGCGACTGTCTCCCCCTCGTCGCGCAGCTGAGCGAGGATCGTCGACATGCGGGTCGGCCGGTCAACCGCCCCAAGCGCTCGCTCGGCAACGTCCCACGCTTCCCTGGGAAACAGGCGAGGATCGTCGGAGTCGTCGAGCTCGTCATCGGGAAGCTCTTCACCGAGGTCGCAGATGATCCGCGGGTCGGCGAGGAGAATCTCAAGGAGCCGTTCGATAGAAGGGACCCGAAGGTCGGCGACACCCCAGCAGCCGGATGCGAACACGTCGATGGCGGGAGTGACTCGGCCGACGGCGCCGCGTAGCGAAGGGAGAAAGAGCCACTCATAGAGGTCGACGGCTTCGAGCGACATCGTCGGCTGGAACGCTTGTCGGGCGTGCTCGGAGAAGAAGGTCTCGGTGGCGTCCATGACTCGGGTATGCAGCTCGCGGTGCCGGTTCAGGCAGTCTTCTACGACCGCGACCAGCCGGTGGGTGCTCTGGGCGAGATCTGGGCGATCGGTGGTGTCCCGGTCGTTCCGCATCGCTTCGAGCATCCGGCGCTCAACCACCATCTGACGGGCGAGGTCGTCGATGATCTCCTTGAGCTTCGTCGGCGTCGCGTCATCCCACCCGGCGCGGCGAACATCGAGTCGCGTGTCCGCAATGATGGGCCTCCCGCCATGAATGTGGGTCGGATCAGGGAACCCCCGTTCGTTCATGGGGGAGGACGTGGTCGATGGGGCCCAGGGTCAGCATGATGAGGCCGAGGGCGGCCCGGGCGGAGTGGAAGCCGT
>JBOGHR010000685.1:0-7258 GCA_050744905.1 Acidimicrobiales bacterium | reverse complement strand
GGACCGGCCCGCACCCGTGGCCGTTCCCGTTCCGGGACCGGCTGCCACAATGGAGCCCGGCCTTCACGGCCGGGAGGACCTGATCGCTGCCACCTTCTCCATGGAGGCAAGGACCGAGCCGCAATGGAGCCCGGCCTTCACGGCCGGGAGGACTCGACGGTTTTATTCGGGCGGCCGAGTGGGACGTGCCGCAATGGAGCCCGGCCTTCACGGCCGGGAGGACGCTGGCCACCGACCGACAGGAAGAGGAGGGAGAAAGGGCCGCAATGGAGCCCGGCCTTCACGGCCGGGAGGACGGGCGTCCCCGAGACGCCATCGACGCGACCGTGCACGCCGCAATGGAGCCCGGCCTTCACGGCCGGGAGGACCGAGCGCGAAACCGGTGTCGCCTGGCTGCCCCGTCAGCGCCGCAATGGAGCCCGGCCTTCACGGCCGGGAGGACATCACGCTTCCGGTCCTCGCCGGGATGGGCGCGGCGACGCCGCAATGGAGCCCGGCCTTCACGGCCGGGAGGACAGGTGTCGGCCGAGAAGGGGCTCACGCCGGCCCATGTGCCGCAATGGAGCCCGGCCTTCACGGCCGGGAGGACGTGCCGTCATTCGACGCCGCCTTCCTGGCGCGGTGGCTGCCGCAATGGAGCCCGGCCTTCACGGCCGGGAGGACGGGAGGTCATCGAGGTCGGTGCATCAGGCGTGTGGGGGCCGCAATGGAGCCCGGCCTTCACGGCCGGGAGGACTCCCAGCTCGAAGACGTGCTCGGCATGCGGGACGGCGGCCGCAATGGAGCCCGGCCTTCACGGCCGGGAGGACTCCGTCCTGCGTCGGGACGTGCCAGCCGGACCTGCACAGCCGCAATGGAGCCCGGCCTTCACGGCCGGGAGGACCGCTCACCAACTCTACCAGCGTTGACCAGCCCGTTCGACGGCGTTTGCGAGCGGTCAGCTGAACACCTCCTCCCTCGCACTGCTGGGTTCGGTCCTGACCCACCGGAAGCCTGCCTGAACAGGGCACGAGCGGTCACGCTGCGGTCTGAGGCCATCGGACCGCTCGCCACGCTGGCCGCCCGCCGAGAAGCCTTCACACCACCGTGGGCCCGCCGGTGGGGATCCTCGGCCGGACGCCGAGGAACTCGAACTCGATCTTGCCAGCGCCACCGACGTCGATGATGGCGACTCGGTCCACGCTGTGGTCGATGACCTCTGAGACGGCCCATCGCAGGTTGATCAGCTCCGTTCGGTCGAGGTCGCAGACGAACAGGGAATACTGCAAGGGGTAGCCGAAGCGCTTGGCCGTCTTGTGAGTCTGGCGAAGGCGGGCCGGCTCGGAGATGTCGTAGGCGAGGAGATAGCGGCGGCGGGCCATGTCAGCGGGTCCCGAACGGGAGGTACTCGGGGACCTCGTCGAGGACATGGGCAGCGAGAAGGCGGGCCTGCAGCTCGAGAAGCCGCCGGTAGGAGACCCGGTAGCCGAAGACGGGGTGGCGGACCTCGACCTCCATCCGGCGCTCGTAGGAGTGCAGGACGGTGGAGCGGCCCTCGGCCGTGAGCGCCACTCCCTGGCCCCGGACGACGAAGTGGGACGGCTTGACCTCGCCGTTGTTGACGCAGTTGACCACCACGGAGTCCCCGACGAGGGGTCGGAACTCCTCGGCCAGGTCGAGGGCGAGCGCCGGCCGCCCGAAGCGCGGCCGGTGGAAGAAGCCCAGGTAGGGGTCGAACCCGACCGTCCACAGCACGGCGACGAGGTCCTTCACCAACAGCGCGTAGGCGAACGACAGGAGGCAGTTGACGGGGTCGAGCGGTGGCCTGCGGTTGCGGCCCTCGAAGGAGAAGGGCGCCCCCGGGAGGCGGAGCTCGGGACGGAGCATGGTGGGAAGCGCCTGGAAGTACAGCCGTGCCGCCGTGCCCTCCAGCCCGAGCAGGGTTGCAGAGCTGGGGGCCTCTCCCGCCTGGGCGACGAGGCGACCGAGCGAGTCGAGCGTGGCCTGCGGCGCCGGCCGGCCGTTGCGGCGCAGGAGGGTGCGACAGTTGCGGACCTTGCCCGCCACCAGGCGGCGGGCCACCTCCAGGCCTCCCTGCCCGGCCAGCACGACCTGCCGGCGCCGGAGCTCCACGTGCTTGGAGGGGAGGCCCTCGGCCATTCCCTGGAGCCACCCTCCGGAGGAGAAGAACGCCACCGGTACCTCGTTGGCGAAGAACCGTCGCAGCGCCTGGGTGGTCACCTGCACGTTGCCGAACACGCAGACCTGGGAGACGTCGATCTCCCGCCGCGAGGCGAGCGCGGCCCCCTTGAGGCTGACCTCGATCCTGCCCCCGCGGTAGCCGACCACGGCACCGGGCTCGGTGACGTAAAGGGGCCGGGCCGGGTCGTCCCGGGCCACCAGCCGGCGCGCCGGGCGGGTCGAGCGGTCCGTGAGGGCGTTGTGCTCGTCCGGCAGGCAGATGCCCACGAGGGAGCAGCGAGGGCACTTGGGGCTGGCGACCAGGGGCGCGGGGGGCAGGTCCCGGGCGGCCACCTGGCGCAGCGAGGCGACGAGCGCTTCGGTCCGGGCCACGAGCTCGGCCGAGAAGACGACCTCGACCCGCTCCCGGCTCTCGGCGAACCAGAGGAAGCCCGAGGCGCACTCGTAGCCCGCGTCGCGGAGCAGGAGGCCGAGGACGCACACCTGCACCCGCTCCGGCTCCCAGCAGCGCTCGGCGTTCTCCGCCGGCCGCCCCCGCTTCACGTCGATGGGGCGGACCACGCCTCCCTCGCCCTCCACCACGTCGACCCGGCCGACGAGCCCCAGCCGGGGGGACGACAGCAGGACCGACCGGGCCCGCACGGCACCGACCTCCTCGGGAGGGGGCAGGCGACCACCGGGGTCGTCGACGACCCGGTGCTGGTAGCGGCCGTCCACGGTGTCGTCGTTGTCGGCGAACCGCGCCTGGACCCACTCCAGGAAGAACAGCCTCGGGCAGTGGGCGAACTCGTTCACCATGCGGGCGGGGACGAGGTCGGGGACATCGCCCGGCGCGCTCATGGCCATACCACGGCGGTGGGCTGCAACGGCCCGTCGGCGTTGCCGAGCGGAGTCCTCCGGGCCTCGCAGACCGCCACCACGCCAAGGGCCCCGAGCGCGGCAGGCCGGCGCTCGGTGGCCCGGACCTCGGGGTGCCCGAGGAGGACCTCGACGGCGGGCAGGGAGCGGGGATCGTCCCAGACCGGCCAGAGGAGGGTGCGGGGCCGGACCGACCGCCGGTCCCGCGCCCACCCCACCGCCTCGCCGCGCCGCCCGTCGCCGGTCTGGCGGAACAGCGGGGCGGCCATGAGGGCGAGCCAGGTGGCGCCCGGGACCGAGGCGTTCTCGGGCTCGCCGCGGGCGCTCCAGGCCGCGTCGCGCAGGTCCCGGTGGTCGAGGTTGGCCCCCGAGTCGGGACGCCGACGCCAGGCGACCAGCGCCTCGTGGAGATGGCCGGGCTGGCCGGCCAGCGCCAGGTACTTGGCCAGGAGCTGGCCCAGGACCTGCTGGCCCGCCGGGGCGTACAGCGGCGTGAGCAGGCAGTTGCCGGTGCGGTCGAGGCCCAGCATGGTGACCAGCCCCGCCGCCCAGCGCGGGCTGAGCCCGTCGCCGGCGCCCTCGAGGGCGGCGACGGCCAGGAGGCGGTCCCGGACCATGGCCGGCGTCCCCCGCATCGGGTCGTTCTTCTCCTCGATCCCCAGGGACTTGCGCTCCCGGCGCTCGGCCATGCTGCGCCGGGCCGGTACGAGGCTGGGGTCGCCGGGCACGAGCCGGCCCTCCTCGCCCAGGCGGACGGCCACGCTCCGGAGGCGCTCGGCGACGGCTTCGGCGCCGGGGAGGTCGACGACGAGCACGGCGGCGCCCCCGAGGCCCTCCCACCCGAGGAGGGCGTCGAGGCCCTCCACGTTCACGAGCAGCTCCAGCGCCCCGAGGGCGGCCATGAAGCCCAGCGAGTCGTCGCTGCGCAGGGCTGGGAGGGTGATCCGGTTCACGGCGCCGCCTCCTCCCTCCGGTACGACTCGGAGGCGTCCATGTCGGCCAGGCGCACGACCGCCTCCAGCAGTGCCAGGCCCCACCACCCGTAGCGCCGGCCCAGCCGGGCGAAGCGGGCCGGCCCCTCCCAGTCCACCAGGTCCCGGTCGCTTCGCACCTCGACCCTCGGTCCTCCTTCGGGCAGCCGGGCGACGACCGGGCCGGGCGCGGCGTCGACCACCGCCGGCAGCAGCGGCCGGGCCCGGCCGTGATGGGACTGCACGAGGTGGAGGACCAGCTCGAAGTCCACGGCGTCGAAGAGCCCGGGCACCGCGGCCGCGAGCTGCGAGACCATGGCCGCCGAGATGGACTCGTGGCGCATCCCGCCAGGCCACCCGGCCAGCCGGCGCGCCCGACCGAAGGCGGCGGAGTCCAGGGGGTTCATGCCCGACTTCGCCAGCGGCTCGGGGGCGGCCAGGGCCCGGAGCGCCTGGCCCTCGTGGAGCATGGCCTGGAAGCGAGGGTCGGCCTTGCCGAGGTCGTGCGCCCTCCCGGCCAGCTCCACCGCCCGGGCCAGCGGCCCGGGCAGCCCCAGCCGGACCGCCTGGCCCAGGGCCCGGTCCCCCACGTCGACGAGGTGCTGCTCGAGGGTCACCCGGCGCGACGAGGCACTGGACGACAACTCGTCGGCGTCCCCCAGGTCCTCTCCGAGCAGCGAGGCCGGCCCCGGCGGGCCGGACGCCGCGGGCCCCTCGACGACCACCCAGGCCCCGTGCACCGAGCTGAGCCGTCGTGACGGCGCACCCCGCAGCCCTCCGGCCAGGAGCCGGAGCCGGTCGTGGTAGGGCCCGCCGGTGCGCTCCACCACGGCCGCCAGCACCCGGTCGACCCGCTCGTCGTCGCCCTCCGGGTCCTCGCCCAGGCGGGCGACGAGGTCGCGCAGGTCGACCGCGATCCCGTCGGGCTCGGTGCCGAGGACCGCCGCCCGGAGGCGGAGGCGGGGCCGTCGGCGGGGCCCCAGGTCGGCCACGTCGGGCACGGCGGCGCCGCCGCTCACGCCGGTCCATCCCCACTCGTCGTGCCCCCCCCGCTCGCTGGGGACGACGACGGTGTCGCCCGGGCGGAGGTCCCGCTTCTCCCGCACCGGCACCACCTCCCCGTCCGCCCGCACCACCACGGCCGGGACGCGCTCGCGCTCGTCGAGGTCGAGGTCGAGGTCGTAGGCGCCCTCGAGGTCCGACACCTCGCTCGGCACCTGCTGGCCGGCCAGGAAGCGCGCCGCCTCCCAGATCGGGACCGACACCGTCTCGCCGGCGCCCACCGGCGCCGTGCGCAGATCCTCCCTCCATGCGCCGTGATCGTCGGTCGGGAGGCCGCCCCGCCAGCACACCAGCACCTCGGGTGACGGCCGGGCCAGGCCGTGGAGGTACGGGGCCACGGGCTGGTCGGGCTCGAGGACCGGCGACGTGCGGGCCCAGGCGTCGAGGACGGGGCCGAGCACCACGGGCGCCAGGGCGGCCTCCGTGGCCAGGTTCCGCCGCTCCTCCGGCGTGGCCAGGGTGGCGATCGACCGCGGGCCGAGGTCGACGGTGGGTGCCTCGGCCGCCGCCGCCGCGACCCCGCCGTGCCTCGTCGGTCGCGGCGTGCCGGCCTGGGCCAACAGCCAGTCCCAGGTACGGCTCGTGGCTGGGCCGTACACCGGGTCGGCGTCGTGACGGGCGGCGGCGTGGGCGACGACCGCCTCGGCGGCCAGAGGGCGGCCGAAGCGGTTGAGGCGTCCCAGACGCTGGAGGAGGGCGTCGAGGGGGGCCGCCTCGGTGACCAGGAAGTCGACGTCGAGATCGGCCCCGACCTCGATGGTCTGCGTGGCGACGGCGATGACGGGCCCGGCCGGCGGGCGCTCCTCGGTCGCCGCCAGCCGGGGCAGGACCTCGGCCGCCACCCGGTCGCGCTCCGCCTGCCGGCACCGGCCGATGAGCAGCGCCAGGCCGGCGGGCGGCTTCGCCGCCTGGAGGCTGCGGAACACCTCCCGGGCCAGGCGCACGGTGTTGCACACCACGCCCACCCGATCCACCCCCTCGCGCCCGATGGCCTCGCCGGCGAGGGCGGCCATGGCGGAAGCCAGGTCGGGAACGGCGTCCTTGCGGGTGACGAGCTCCACCAGGCGCGCGGTGCGGACGACGTCGATGCGCCGGCGGGCCACACCCGACCGCTCGGCGTCGAGGTCCGGCCGCCATGCCGCCGTGGCCGCCGGCAGGGTGGCGGAGATCAGCACCGGGCCGGCCCGCCGCTCCCGGACCACGGCGACCTCGGCCCGCGCCTCGTGCGCCGCCACGCTCCGCGCCGTCTCCACCAGGGGCTGGCTGAGGTGCGCCTCGTCGAGGACCACCAGCGCGTCGGTGCCGCACAGGGCGGCGTCGATCGGCCGCAGGTTCTTCCCCACCCCGTAGCCCCGGAACAGCAGGCGGCTCCCGAACTGGTCGACGGTGGCGACGACGACGGCCGGCTGGCTCGGCTGGGCCAGCCAGCGCCAGGACCAGGAGAGGCCGCCGCGCATCCGGCACGCCACGAGGGGCGGTCCACCCGCGCTCAACGAGCGCAGGGCGGCGGCGACTCGATGGAGGACCGTTCCCGCCGGAGCGACGGTCAGGGCGTCGGCGATCAGAGACGCCCGCTGGAAGGCCTGGTCGACGATCACCCGGCGGTCGACCACCACGAACGTGCGCGTGGGCGCCGTGCGCGGGCGACCCGCCTCCACCTCGGCCGCCAGGGCGAAGACGGCGGCGTCGATCACCGCCGTCTTGCCCAGGCCGGTGGGCACGTCGATCCCCTCGGGCCACCCCTCGCCGTCGAGCACCCTCCGGGCCAGGGCGGCCTGCCAGTCGAACGGGGTCGTCCCGTGGACCGCCTCGAAGCAGGCGGCGAAGTCGTCGACCCCGAGCGGCGTCACCGGGCGTCCCTCGCCGCCGCAGGTGCGCACAGGCCGAGCCCGAGGTGGCGGAGGTTCCCGACCACCACCGGCCCGGTGACCTCGCGGGCGAAGTGGATGCTGGCGTGCACGAGCGGCCGGCGGGCGCCGGCGCTCCTGGTCCCCTCCGGGATGCGCACGTGGGGCGCCCCGGCCACCACCGAGGCGGGGCGGACGTCGACCCGCTCGGGCCGATCGAGGCCAGCGAACTGGCAACCGTCAGCCACCGCGTCGGCGAGGGAGTAGCTGCGGCGGGGGAAGCGGTCGGCCACGATGGGGAGCACCGTGTCCCAGCGCCGGGCCGGCCCGGTCCAGCGG
>JBOGHR010000684.1:0-2441 GCA_050744905.1 Acidimicrobiales bacterium | reverse complement strand
GCTGGGCGGGCGCCGCGCTGGCCCGGGCCAGGCGGGCGACGTCGTCGGGCGACGCCTCGTAGGCGTCCCCGGGGTAGAGGCGCGGGCGGCGGTAGTGGCGGGCGTAGTCGATCCCGGCCGCCCCCAGGGCCAGGTTGAACCGGGGGTCGCGCCGGCCCGTCTCCCGCAGGAAGCGCCGGGCCCGGCGGTTGCCGGCGTAGTACCAGCGGTACGCCCGGCGCAGGCCGTCCTCCAGCTGGGCGGCGGTCATCCGGGCCGGCTCGTACACGGCGTTGTAGAGGTTGTAGCGGCGCCAGTCGAACGAGGTGATGCGGTCGTCGGCCAGCATCCGGGAGTAGGTGTGGGTGCCCGGGTAGGGCGTGAGGATCGAGAAGTGGGCGAGGTCCACGCCGATGCGGTCGACGAACTCCACCGTGTGCTCGAACACGTCGGGCTGGTCGGTGTCGAAGCCGAAGATGAACCCGCCCTCGACGCCGATGCCCCGCCGGTGCAGGCGGTCCACCAGCTCGCCGTACTGGCCGGGGCGGTTCTTCTTGTTGCACTCGACGAGGGCGTCGCGCGACACGCTCTCGAAGCCGGTGAACAGCACCCGGCAGCCGCTGCGCCGGGCCAGGTCCAGCAGCTCGGTGTCCCGGGCCAGCCCGATGGAGGCCTGGGCGCCCCAGGTCACCCGCACGCCGGTCCGCACCAGCGTCTCGCAGAGCTCGCGGGTGTAGTCGAGGTCGGCCGCCAGGTCGTCGTCGAGGAAGAACACGTAGGCGAAGCGGCCGATGTGCTGGCCGGCCCGCTTGATGACCCGCAGCTCCTCCACGACCTGCTCGGGGTCACGGTGGCGCGAGCCCCGCCCGTTGATGCGGATGACCGAGCAGAAGTCGCAGTTGAACCGGCAGCCGCGGGTGGTCTGGAGCGTGTTGAGGGGGGCGTAGCGGGTGAGGGGGAACCGCCGCAGGTCGCCGGCCCACTCGTCGGCGGTGGGCACGGCGTCCATCCCCTGCCACTCGCCCTGGTAGAGCGGCGCCAGGCGGCCGGCCAGGGCGTCGGCCAGCACGGCGGCGAACGCCGTCTCCGCCTCGCCCGACACCACGGCGTCGGCGTGGCGGAGCGCCTCGGTCGGCAGGAGCGACGGGTGCACGCCGCCGACGACCACGGGCACGCCCCGGGCCCGGTAGGCGTCGGCCACGGCGTAGGCCCGCGACGCCACCGGCGTCCACACGGTGATGGCGGCCAGGTCGGGGCGCTCGGCGGGCAGGGAGTCGAAGTTCTCGTCGATCACCCGGGCGTCCCACCCGGCGCGGCGGGCCAGTGCGGCGAGGACCAGCAGCGCCATGGGCGGCATCCGGTGGCCGAAGGTGAGCTGGAGCCCGGTGCCCTGCCACCGGGGGAACACCAGGTGAACCAGGGGCCGATCGCCCACCCGCCCGGTCCGTCGTCGCCACGCCATGGTCCCGCCGAGTCTGCCACGGAGCCGGGGGCGAGCGGCCACCGGTACGCTTCGGTCGTGCAGCGGAGCGCCGTGCGCCACCCCCGTCGGCCTGCGGCGCCGTTGCGCCGGGCCCGCCCCGGCCGCCACCCCCGTCGCCGGTAGGCCGTCGGGACCAGCGGCGTGGACGTCAACCCGTACCAGGCGCTCGGCGTGGCGCCCACCGCCACCCGGGCCGAGATCACGGCCGCCTACCGCACCATGGCCCAGATCTTCCACCCCGACCGCTACGCCGAGGCCCCCGACGCGGTGCGGGCGGAGGCCGAGCGGCGCATGAAGGAGCTCAACCGGGCCTACGACTTCGCCCGCACGGCGTCGCCGGTCGAGGTCAGGCGGGCCCAGGACGCCCAGCGGCGCACCACCCGGGAGGCCCGCAAGGCCCAGGCGCCCCCCACGCCCCCCAACTTCGGCGTCCCCTGGGAGGTGGCCCAGCGGGAGCGGGCCCAGCAGTCGGCCAAGGCCCACGCCCAGCGCATGGCCCGCGAGCAGGCGGCCCACAACGGCCGGGCCGTCGCCCGCCCCAAGCCCCGGATGCAGCACCCGACCACCCTCTACGGCATGGGCGAGGCGCTGCACACCAACAAGGTGCAGTGCCGGCGCTGCGAGAGCATCGAGTGGCTGCCGGCCGGCTGGTCGGAGCGCCTCGACGACCTCGACTTCTTCTGCTCGGTCTGCGACCGGCTCCTCATCTCCCGGCGGGCCTGATGCTGAGGGACTGCGAGTGAACGGTCAGGCCGTGATCGCCGCCGCCACGGCGGCCTGGCCCAGGCTGATCCCGCCGTCGTTGGGGGGGATGCGCCGGTGGACCAGCACCTCCAGCCCCGCCTCGGCGAGGTGGCGCGACACGACCCGCGTGAGCCGGGCGTTCTGGAACACGCCGCCGGACAGGGCGACCGTCGACAGGCCGGCCGCCCGGGCCAGCGCGGCGGCCGTGGTCGCCACCGCCCGCCCCAGGCCGGCG
>JBOGHR010000683.1:0-3592 GCA_050744905.1 Acidimicrobiales bacterium | reverse complement strand
GCCCGGGCCAGCCGGTGCAGCCCGGTGCGGCGCTGGGCGGGCGCCTCCCGCCAGGCCAGCGACGACCGTGCCCGCTCGAACAGCTCGGACCGGCTGCGGGCGGCCAGGGCGTCGCCGTCGCCCAGGGTGGCGATCAGCTCCGAGTGGTGCTCGAAGCCGGTGAGCAGGAGGCGGCTGGTCCCCAGCAGGAGGCAGAGCCGGCGGGCCGCCTCCGGTGACTCGCGGAACGCCGCCACCAGCTGGGCGGTGCGGTGCCGGCCGGTGGCCAGCGTGCGCAGGCCGAGCAGGCCGAGGTCGGGGTCGGGGGACTCGGAGAGCCAGCCCAGCAGCAGGGCCAGCATCTGCTGCATTAGCCGCGACGAGCGGGTCAGCCCCCGGGTCAGCTCGGCGAGCGCCTGGCGGGTCCGGACCGCGTCGGCGAAGCCGAAGGCGGCCAGGCGGGCCTCGACCGCCTCGGGCACCATGGGCGACGCCCCGGTGAAGGCCTCCAGCAGGGGCCGGAAGAAGAGCCGCTCGTGGATCGACCGCACGGTGGCCTGGTGGCGGCGAAGGGCGGCGTCGAAGCGGCCCAGGGCCGTGGCGGTGGCGTCGTCGCGCTGGCCCAGCACCCGCGCCAGGTGGGCCCGGGTGCCGGCGTCGGTGGGCACGGCGTGGACCTGCTGGCCCTCCACCAGCTGGAGGCGGTGCTCGACGGCGCGCAGGAAGCGGTAGGCGTCGGCCAGGGCGTCGGCGTCGTCATGGTCGACGTAGCCCGCCTCGGCCAGCTCCAGCAGGGCGACGAGGGTGTTCGGCGATCGCAGGGCCTCGTCGGTGCGGCCGTGCACCAGCTGGAGGAGCTGGACGGCGAACTCCACGTCGCGGATCCCGCCCCGCCCCCGCTTGACCTCGCGGTCGAGCAGCCCCCGGCGGGCGAGCAGCGCCTCGGTGCGCGCCTTCATGACCCGCACCTCGCGCAGCTCGTCGGCGCCGAAGGGCCGGTTCCACACCCGCTCGGCGGCGGCGCCCAGGAAGGCCTCGCCCAGGGCGGGGTCGCCGGCGACGGCCCGGGCCTTGAGCAGCGCCTGGAACTCCCAGGTGCTGGCCCACCGGTCCCAGTAGGCCTGGTACGAGGCCAGGCTGCGCACCAGCGGGCCGTTGCGGCCCTCGGGGCGGAGGTCGGCATCGACGCGGAAGCAGGCCCGGGCGTGCTCCACGACCGGGCGGGCGTCGCCCTCGCCCACGAACATCACGTCGACGTCGCTGGCGTAGTTGAGCTCGCGCCCGCCCAGCTTCCCCATGCCGATGACGGCCACGCCGGCGGCGCCCGGGCCGGCCAGCCGCCATGCCGCGGCCAGCACGTCGTCGGCCAGGGCCGCCAGGTTGCCGCCCACCTGCTCGAGGACGTCGGCGCCGATCAGGTCGCGCGCCGCGATGCGCAGCAGCTCGCGCTGCTTCCACGCCGCCAGGCGCCCGACGGTCGGGGCGTCGACGGGGGGGCGGGCGTCGAGGTCGGCCAGCACGCCGAGGGCGGCCGGGTCGGAGATGAGCAGGCGGGTCAGGAACCGGCTCGCCCCGGTCACCGCCACGACGGCGCGCAACAGGGCGGGATCGGCCTCCAGGCGCTCCCGCAGGCCGGCATGGGCCTCGGTCATGGCGTCGATGGCGATGGCCACCGCGGCCGGAGCCGCCGAGCGCTCCACCGCCCGGTCGATGGACCGGTCGACCACGCGATCCCCCACGGCCCGAGTCTGGCACCCGGCGGCGAGCAGCCCCAGCCGGTGCGGCGCCGGCCTCGTAGGCTGGCGGGGTGGGCCGGATCAGGATCGCGGCGTGCCAGGTCAACGTGGTGGTCGGGGACCTGGACGGCAACGTCTCGTGCATCCTGGCCGCGCTGGAGAAGGCGGAGGCGGCCGGCGCCGACGTGGCCGTCTTCCCCGAGCTGGCGATCACCGGGTACCCGCCCGAGGACCTCCTCCTCAAGCCCGGCTTCGTGGAGGACAACCTGGAGGCGCTGCACAAGCTGGCCGCCCGCACCGGCCGCTGCGCCGCCGTGGTGGGCTTCGTGGACCGCCGCCGCGACCTCTTCAACGCCGCCGCCGTCTGCGCCTTCGGCGCCGTCCAGGGCACCTACCACAAGCGGGTGCTGCCCAACTACGCGGTGTTCGACGAGCAGCGCTACTTCAGCCCCGGCCGCGAGCCCCTGCGGCTGTTCCGCATCGGCGGCGTGCCCTGCGGCATCTCCATCTGCGAGGACTCGTGGGCGCCCGCCGGGCCCATCGCCGACCAGGCGGCCGGCGGCGCCGAGGTGGTCCTCAACCTCAACGCCTCGCCGTTCTACCGGGGGCGGGTGGGCGAGCGGGAGCGCATGCTCGCCACCCGGGCGGCGGACTCGTCCTGCGGCCTCGTCTACGTGAACCAGGTGGGCGGCCAGGACGAGCTGGTCTTCGACGGCGCCTCCATGGTGCTCGACGCCGACGGCCGCATCGTGGCCTCGGCGCCGCAGTTCGACG
Organism: Acidimicrobiales bacterium; assembly: GCA_050744905.1. Classification (GTDB taxonomy): domain Bacteria; phylum Actinomycetota; class Acidimicrobiia; order Acidimicrobiales; genus DATLFN01. The sequence continues at coordinate 1,103 of JBOGHR010000683.1, read as the reverse complement.
AGGCGGTCCTCGTCGTCGACCTCGACGTCCAGCCGGTGTTCCGCAAGCGCCTGGTCGACCCCCGGGGCCGCACCAGCGCACCGGCCCTCGACGCCGTCGTCGTCACCGACGCGCCGGCCCCCCGGGACGGGCGCCTCGACGCCGCGGTGGCGCCCGCCCTCGACCCGGTGGACGAGGTGCACGCCGCCCTCGTCCTGGGCACGCGCGACTACGTCCGCAAGAACGGGTTCACCGACGTCGTGGTCGGCCTGTCGGGGGGGATCGACTCGTCGCTGGTGGCGACGGTGGCCGTCGACGCCCTGGGGGCGGGCCGGGTGCACGGCGTGTCGATGCCGTCGCGCTTCTCGAGCGAGGGGTCGAGGGACGACGCCCGCCGGCTGGCCGAGGCGCTCGGCATCGACCTGCGGGTGGTGCCCATCGAGCCGGCCCACGCCGCCCTGCTCGACATGCTGGCCCCCTCCTTCGGCGACCGGCCGGAGGACGTCACCGAGGAGAACCTCCAGTCCCGCATCCGGGGCACGGTGCTCATGGCGCTGTCCAACAAGATGGGGTGGATGGTCCTCACCACCGGCAACAAGTCGGAGATGGCCGTCGGCTACTCCACCCTCTACGGCGACACGGCCGGCGGGTTCGCCGTCGTCAAGGACGTCCCCAAGACGCTGGTCTACGCCCTGGCCCGGCGGGCCAACGAGCGGGCCGGGCGAGAGCTGATCCCCGGCGCCGTGCTCGCCAAGGCGCCCTCGGCCGAGCTCAGGCACGGCCAGCGCGACGACGACACCCTGCCTGCCTACGAGGTGCTCGACCCGATCCTGGAGGCCTACGTCGAGCGCGACCTGACCGCCGCCGAGCTGGTCGAGTCGGGGTTCGACGCCGAGCTCGTGCGCCGGGTGGTGCGCATGGTCGACCTGGCCGAGTACAAGCGGCGCCAGACCCCGCCCGGCGTGCGGGTGACGCCCAAGGCGTTCGGCAAGGACCGCCGCGTCCCCATCACCAACCGCTACCGCGGTTGACGGCGGCGCCACCGCCGGCCGCCGCCGGCGTCTGGCGGGCCCACGCCGCCGTGCTCGCCGCGGCCGTCCTGTTCGGCACCACCTTCGTGGTCG
>JBOGHR010000682.1:0-1551 GCA_050744905.1 Acidimicrobiales bacterium | reverse complement strand
GCTACAACACGGTCGGCGAGGTCGACCGCCTCGTCGAGGAGGTGGCGGCCCTGGCCGCCGGCCGTCGCCCCGGCCAGGCGCGGCCGGGCTCGGTCCGGTGACGGGCGGGGCCCTTGCCGCCCGGGTGGTCGTCAGCCCGGCGAGCCGGGTTCGACACCGGCCCCCTAGGCGGGGATGAGGTCGCGCAGGCTGGAGCCGGAGACGTCGCGCAGCTTGGCGATGGCCTTGCCCTCGATGTGGCGGATGCGCTCCCGGCTCACCCCGAAGCGGGAGGCGACCTCGGCCAGCGTGCGGGGCTCGCCCCGGTCGAGACCGTAGCGCAGCGACAGGATCTCCCGCTCCCGGGGGTCGAGGCGGGCGAGCAGCTCGGCCACCTGGGCCGGCAGCATGGTGGCCAGCGCCGCCTGGTCGGGCGACGGCGTGCACGTGTCGACCACCAGCTCGCCCAGCTCGGTGTCACCGGCCTCGCCCCGGGGCTCGGACAGCGACACCGGGTCGACCAGGTACGGGAGCAGCTCCTCGATCTTGGAGATCGGCATGGCGAGGGAGTCGACCAGCTCGATGGGGGCCGGCGGGTGCCCGTTGGCCTGCTCGAACGCGACCACCGCCTTGCGCAGGCGCAGCAGCTGGTCGACGGCGTGGACGGGCAGGCGGATGGTGCGGCTCGTGTTGGCGATGCCCCGGGTGATGGCCTGGCGGACCCACCAGGTGGCGTAGGTCGAGAACTTGAACCCGCGGGTGGCGTCGAAGCGCTCCACAGCCCTGATGAGGCCCATGTTGCCCTCCTGGATCAGGTCCAGGAGGGGCAGGCCCGACGACCGGTACGTCTTGGCGATGGAGACGACGAGGCGCAGGTTGGACTTGACGAAGCGGGTGGCGGCCTCGTCGCCCTCCTGGATGGCCCGGCGCAGCTCGATCTGGCGGTCGAGCGCCTCGTCGGTCCCGGTGGCCAGCTCGGCGGCCGCCTCCCGGCCCCGGCGGATCTTGGCGGCCAGCTCGGCCTCGTCGGCCTTGGTGAGCAGCCGATGGCGGGCGATGTCGTTGAGGTAGAGGCGCACCCCGTCCTCCTCACCGATCCGAGCACTCCGCTCGCTCACCACCCCGACGTTTCCCTTCCGCTCGAGGACGACGCCCGAAGAACAGCCCCGAGCCTAGCCCCATTGGGGCGGAATGCGACACCGGCCCGGGCACCGCGCGCCGACGACGACGCCCTCCACAGCTACACGACCGGGCGGCACGGCACAAGGGGGCCCTCATCCGGGCGGGCGGAGCAGCTCGGGCGCCACCGGGAAGGCGCCCGCGGTCCCCGAGCTGCCCGGCGGGCGGCACCCGTCGGGGCCGACGATGCGGTCGCACGACGCCAGGGGGACGAGGTCGACGCCCCGGCGCCAGGGCGCGGTGGCCGAGCGCTGCACCTGCGCCTCCAGCGCCCCCCAGAGCGCCGCCGGGAGGACCCGGCCGGCGCCCACCACCAGCCACACCGGGACCCCCGTGGCCCGGCCCACGGCGGCGGCGGCGTGGGCGCCGGCCACCGCCGCGAAGCGCTCGGGC
>JBOGHR010000681.1:0-1876 GCA_050744905.1 Acidimicrobiales bacterium | reverse complement strand
CCGTCGACGTCGCGGCCCAGGTCGTCTCCATGGCATCCCTCCCCGGAAGGACGTGCCCGTCGGCGCTCGTCCTCCCCTAGTTGAGCCACGCCCGCCGCCCAAAGGAAACCGTGGCATCCGGTGTCTTCCAACGGGGGTGCCAGCACCACCACGGGGCCCGTACACTGGGCAGCGGAGGGGAGGGGATGGCGGCAGATCAGGCGGGTTGCCTGCGAGTCGTCGTGGCCGACGACGAGTACCTCGTCCGCGAAGGGGCGCGCAGCGTGCTGTCGTCGGTGGAGGGCCTGGAGGTCGTCGGCCTGGCGGGCGACCCCGACGAGCTCTACGCCCTGGTGGACGCCGACCCCCCCGACGCGGTGGTGCTCGACATCCGGATGCCGCCGACCCACCGGACCGAGGGCATCGACGCCGCCCGCCGCATCCGGGCGTCGCACCCGGCGATCGGCGTGGTGATCCTCTCCCAGTACGCCGACCCCGAGTACGCCCTGGACCTGCTGCGCGACGGCTCCCAGGGCCTCGCCTACCTGCTGAAGGAGCGTCTGGGCGACCCCGGCCGGCTGGCCGAGGCCATCCGCGAGGCGGCGGCGGGCGGCTCGGTGCTGGACCCCAAGGTGGTGGACGCCCTGATCGTGGCCCAGCACCGGCGCTCCCGCTCCCGCCTGCACGGGCTCACCAGGCGGGAGGGCGACGTGCTGGAGATGATGGCCACCGGGCGCACCAACGCCTCCATCGCCGACGCGCTGGCCCTCACCGAGCGGGCGGTCGAGAAGCACATCAACGCCATCTTTCGCAAGCTGGGCCTGAGCGAGGACCTCGACCGGAACCACCGGGTGGCGGCCGTGCTGTTCTTCCTCCAGTGCGACGTGGGCCCCGACCCCGCGCCCTAGCGCCGCGTCCTACCCGGTCGCCACGCCGGCCGGTCGGTGCAGCGGGAACGTGGCCTCCACCTCGGTGCCGGCGCCCGGCGCCGAGCGGATGCGCAGGGCGCCCCCGAACGAGCGGGCTCGGTCCTGCATGTGGAGCAGGCCGCCCCGGTGCCCGGTGCCCGGTGTCCTCGGCGTCGAAGCCCCGGCCGTCGTCGCGGACCGCCACCCGCAGCTCCGACTCGCCCAACTCCAGGTCGATGGTGATCGCGCCGGCGCCGGCGTGCTTCAGGGCGTTCGCCACCGCCTCGCCGACGAGGAAGTAGGCCCCGCTCTCGATCTCGGGCGGCAGGCGGGGGAGCGGGTCGGGGCGGCACGCCAGCCGGGCCGGCACGGGCAGGCGCCCGACGGCGCTGCGCAGGGCGGCGGCCAACCCGCGGTCGACCAGGATGGAGGGGTACAGGTCGTGGCTCACCTCGCGGAGCCGCTCGATCACGGCGTCGAGCTCCGCTCCCAGCTCGTCCAGGGACCGCGCCGCCGGGCCGGGCGTCCGCTCGGCCGCCTCCTTGGCCAGGCCGAAGCCCATGCGGAGGACCACCAGGTGCTGCTGGATGCCGTCGTGGAGGTCCCGGGCCAGTCGGTGGCGCTCCTCGTCCTGGGCGGCGACGATGCGGTGGGAGCTGTTCCGGAGCGCCTCCGCCTGCTCGGCGATGAGGTCGAGCTGGGCGCGCAGCTCGGTGCGCATCCGCTCCAGCGACCGGGCCAGGTCCGCCACCTCGTCGCTGCCCGCCGGCTCGAAGGTGGCCTCCAGGTCGCCGGCGGCGATGCGGCCGGCGGTGTCCTTCAGCGCGAACAGCGGGCGGACCAGCGCCCGGAAGAACAGCCAGCCGACGAGGAGCGACAGCACCGCCAGCAGGGCGGCGGCGATCAGGCGGGCGTCGGCGAGCGCCCGGTCCAGCGGCTTGCCGGGGTCGTCGACCAACACCCCGAAGGCCCCCGGGACGCTGCCGGCC
>JBOGHR010000680.1:0-7156 GCA_050744905.1 Acidimicrobiales bacterium | reverse complement strand
CCGGACGGGTGACGGCGGTGGCCACCCCGGTGGCGAACAGGGCAACGACCGTCGCCCCCACGACCCTGTTCGCGCGCCTCCCCCGTCGCAGCAAGCCGCTCCCTCGCCCGTTGCCGTCGCCGGCCGGCCGGCCGGCCCCAAGCGCCGCCCGAACGACCCGCAGGGAGATTCGCCGCATGTGCACCGATCCCTGCTCCGGCGTCCGGAGAATCGCCGCCCCTCGGGGGCTGCCGGCGCCCGATCCTCCACCGGGCACTACCGTCGGGCGGTGACCGACGAGGAGGCCATGCGGGAGGCCCTGGCCGAGGCGGCACGGGCCGCCTTGCACGACGACGTCCCCGTCGGGGCGGTGGCGGTGGTGGGCGGCGAGGTCGTCGCCCGCCGTCACAACGAGCGGGAGCGGGCCCGGGACCCCCTGGCCCACGCCGAGTTGCTGGCCCTGGGCGACGCCGCCCGCCTGCTCGGGACCTGGCGGCTCGACCCCGTCACCCTGGTCGTCACCCTGGAGCCGTGCCCCATGTGCGCCGGCGCCCTGGTGGCCGCCCGGGTGCGGCGGGTGGTGTTCGGGGCGGCCGATCCCAAGGCGGGCGCCTGCGGGTCGCTCTACAACCTCTGCGCCGATCCGCGGCTCAACCACGCGGTGGAGGTGACGCCCGGCGTCCTGGCCGCCGAGGCTGCCGCCATCCTCGGCGGGTTCTTCGCCGCCCGCCGGCCGGCCGCAAGGCGGTCGAGCGCATCGCCGGCCGGCGAGCGCCGTGGGGCCGATTCCGTGGTCGAGCGGCCGCTGGCAGGCCGCCCTCCTCCGACGGAGCCCGGGAACCGGCCCGCTGAGTAGTATTGAAGTATGGCAAAGCGCAAGGTGACGGTGACGGTCGACGAAGATCTGGTCGGCCAGGTGCAGGCCCTGGGCAGCGAGTCGCTGTCGTCGGTGGTGAACGCCGCCCTCGCCGCCGAGGTGGGCCGGCGGGCCCGCGCCGCGGCCTTGGATCGGATGCTCGCCGCCTGGGATGTGGAGCTGGGCCCGGTGAGCACGGCGGCGTCGGCGGACGCCGCGGCCGCCTTCGACGATCTCGACGCGGTCGGCGTCATCGAAGATCAGCCGGAGCCCCGGCCCGGGCGTCGCCGATCGGGGGCGGCGTGAGCGGGCTGCCGCTCGTGCTCGACGCCGCCGGGCTGGGCGCGCTCGCGTCGGCGTACCCACCGGAGACGCTGCGGGCGCTGCTCGCCGAGGCCTCCCGCCGTTCCCGGGAGGTGATCGCCCCGACGCTGGTGTGCGCCGAGGTCGCCCGCGGCCGGTCGCGGACCCGGGCGCTGGAGGGGGCCGTGTCCCAGCACCGCCGCGAGCACGGCGAACGGCCGGCGCTGCGCCTGGTCGACACCGACTTCGCCCTGGCCCGCCAGGTGGGGGCCATCCTCGAGGCTTCCGGCGCCGGAAGGGACCGGGTCGTCGATGCCCATGTCGTCGCCGTCTGCGTCCCCGCGGGGGGCGGCCTGGTCGTGACCAGCGACCCCGACGACATCGCCGGGCTGGCGGCGGCGGTGCCGGCGGCCCGCATCCGGACCACCCGGTTGACACGGCCGACGGACATCGGGCGCCGCTCGTCGAGCCGGGACGTGGGGACACATCCCGGGACATCTTTGGGGACATACTTGTGGACAGAACAGGGGCTAAAATAGGAAAACCCCAGGTAGACCGCTTAAATCACAGGGACGTACTTTGGGACAACCGCCGCGACAGTACGAGGCCACCCACCCATGGCTGACCTTCACGCTGGACGCCCGTCGATTCAGGCCGGAGCTCTGGATGCTCCTTGGCGAGGCTCGCTCGAAGGTCGATCACATCGCCGGCGTTCCCCTTCGCGCGGCGACCAGCAAGGAGCTTCACATCCTGTCGCTGGCCAAGGGGGTTCACGGCACGACCGCCATCGAGGGCAACACGCTCAGCGAGGAACAGGTGCGCGAGCACCTCGCCGGCAACCTGCACCTCCCTCCGTCGCAGGCGTACCTCCAGCGCGAATTGGACAACATCGTCATCGCCTTCAACATGGCGCGGCAGTACGTGGCCGACGGCGAGGCGAGGTTGACTCCCAACGCAGTCTGCGTGCTCAACGGCTTCATCCTGAGCGGCCTGGATGTTGATGAAGGCGTCGTGCCGGGCGAGGTCCGGACGGGCTCCGTGGGCGTGGGCCGCTATCTGGGCCCGCCTGCTGAGGACTGTGAGTTCCTTCTGCAACGCCTCTGTTCCTGGCTCGGTGGCGACGACTTCAACGGCGGGGGCGAGTGGAGGCTCCCCCTCGACATCCTCCGGGCCGTGCTGACCCACCTCTACATCGCCTGGATTCATCCGTTCGGTGACGGCAACGGTCGGACCGCTCGGCTGCTCGAGGCCGTGATCCTCATGGCTCGTGGGGTGCCCACCCCTGCGGCCCATCTGCTCTCAAACCACTACAACACCACCCGCACCGAGTACTACCGCCGACTGGATGAGGCTCGGCGATCGGCGGAGCACCTGGTCGCCTGCCTTGAGTATGCGGTGCGTGGCTTCGTCGATCAGCTGGGCCAGCAGATCGCCGTCATCCGCACCCAGCAGCGCCACCAGGCTTGGCAGGACCACGTCGAGGGAGTGTTCAAGGAGCGGTCAGGGGCGACCGCACATCGACAGCGGCTGATCGCACTCGAGCTCGGACGCCTGGAGCTGCCGGCCAAACGGGCCGACATCCCGAAGCTGTCGCCGGAGATCGGGTTGGCGTACGCCGGGAAGACAGGCAAGACCATCGCCCGCGACCTCAACGCCCTGAAGGAACTGGGCCTCATCGAGCTGACGCAGAAGGGCTACGTGGCCCAGCTCGACATCGTGAGTGCGTTCCTTCCCGAGCGGACTGAGGCCGACCTGACCGGCGAGGTGCCGCGCGGACCTCTTGGCTGACGGAGCGGCGCCGGTCGACAAAGGAGCGATGCTCGACGTGTAGAGCGGCTCATGGCGGCTGCGCGGTCACCTCAGGCGGCCACGAAGGCGGTCCGCAGGGGTGCTCCCGCACCACATCCGCACCACCGACTTTGCACCGCACCAAATGCGCACCACGAAATGAGCGGTTCCAGCGGTCAACAATAGGCCCTATGGTCACCGGCGGACCGGGGCCGGACATGCCGCTGACCTGGGCTTTCTGGTGAAAGCCCAGGTCAGCCAGCGGAGGGGGTGGGATTTGAACCCACGGTGAGGTTGCCCCCACAACGGTTTTCGAGACCGTCCGATTCGGCCGCTCTCGCACCCCTCCCGGGCGACCGAGCGTACCGGACGGCCGGCACCACCCGGCATTGGAGCCCGGCGCCGGGCGCGAGGAAGGGGCCCCTGGGGGCCCCTTCCTCACCCGCCGAGACCGGCGATCAGCTCGTCGTCTCAGTCCATCTCGGGACGGCGGGCCCAGCGGCGCACGCCCAGGGCGAGCAACGCCATGCCGGCGGCCAGGAGGCCGAGGGTGCGGGTGTCGCCACCCGTGCGGGGCAGCTCGGCCACGGGCACCGGGGCGGCGGCGACGGCGGGGGCCGGGGCGGCGGCCAGCTTGAACTGCGACGCCGACTGGACCGAGCCCACCTTCAGGGTCAGGCCCTGGGTGAGGGCGCCGACGGTCTCCGGCAGGTTCAGCAGGTTGCCCAGGCCGAGGGCGCCGCTGCCGAGCAGGGGAAGCTCCCCCAGCGGGTTGGCCACGCCGGCCGCGCTGAGCATGCCGAGCGACGACAGGCCGGTGTTGCCGGTGAGGGTGCCGACGAGGTTCTGCAGGATGGCCGGAGGGGTGATCTTGACGTTCAGCACGTCGATGCCGGCCAGGGCCTGGTTGTACCCGTTGGCGGTGGTGAGGCTGGTGGCCTTCTCCAGGACGCCGACGTGGATCAGGTCCTTCAGCGAGGGGTCGATGACCGACAGCACGTTGCCCAGCGTCGAGGTGACGCCGTTCACCAGCTCGCCGATCGACAGCAGGTCCACGCCGGGCAGCTGGATGCCGAGGACGCTGATGCCGCCGAGCTTGCCGGTGACGTCGGCCACCGAGGTGGCCAGCGAGTCGGTCGCCTTGGTGGTCGCCCCGATGGTGGCGCCGTCCAGCTTCAGCAGGGTCAGGTCGTCCAGCAGGCCGAGGACGGTGCCCAGCAGGTTGGTCAGCGTGTCCTGCAGGGTGGTCAGCAGGCCGGACACGGTGCCCAGGGGCAGGTCGAGGGTGCTGATGTCGGTGAGGTTCAGGCCGTTCAGCGGCAGGGCCACCGGCAGGTTGCCGAGCAGGCCGTTGATGGCGGGGACGTCGCCGACGATCGAGCTGAGCAGCGCTTCGTCGCCGGCGACCTGCCCGAGGATCCCGGTGATGGTGGCCAGCAGGCCGTCCACCGCCGACTCCAGGTCGGCGGCGCCGGTGGGCAGGGCGACGGGCAGGTTCAGGGTGCTGACCAGGTCGCTGATGACCCCGAGGGGAAGCTCGGCCAGGTCGAGGTTCAGGCCGGCCAGCAGGTCGCCCAGGTCGAGCAGCGAGATGGCGTCGATGCCCAGGTTCCGGGTGCCGTTGGCGGCGGGCAGGGCGGCCGCCGTGCCCATCTTGTTGTTCACGCTGACGACCTTGAGCAGGCCGCTCACCAGCGAGAGGTCCAGCAGCTTGGCGTCCAGGCCCGAGCGGGCGCCGTCGGCGTCGAGCGCCGAGGTGAGGCTGGTCGGGATGACCGAGCCGCCGAGCAGGCCGAGGGGCAGGCCCAGCAGGCCCGACGGGGCGCCCAGGTCGAGCGCCGAGCCGCTGACGTTGGGGTTGCCCCCGGGCGTGCGCGACTCGAACGTGGGCAGGGCCGAGACCAGGTTGCTCAGGCCGGGAAGGACGCCCGAGGCCAGCGACACCGGCACCAGGCGGCTGACCGCGTGGGCCGGCTCCTGGGCGACGTCGATGGTGCTCTGGGCGGTGTCGGCGAGCACGCCGAGGTCCAGGAGGGACCCCGCGTTGCCGAGCTGGAGGCTGATCAGGGTGTGCGACGCCTTGGAGGTCCCCACTCCCTCGGCGGTCTGCGCACCCGCCGGGCTGGGCCCGGCGATCGTGGCGGTCAGGCACAAGGCCGCCGCGCTGGCGACTAGACGAACAGAGATCTTCCTCTTTTTCACAGTCCCACCTGTCTCGAAGAGAGTTACCCCGGTTGTTGACAACCAGGCCCGATCGGCGCCGGTGTGCCAAAGGATGGGGTAGTGATCACTTCTCGTCAAGTAGCAGTTCGGTCACGTCCCGAAGATCCCGATTCGCGGCGCTCCGGCGCGCCAGGAGCGTCCCGTTTCGTCGCGCCGGCCTGCCACCATCGGACTAGCCCGACCAGCTCCGCCAGGGTGGCGACGGTGGCGTCGGGCGCCACGTCGAAGCCGGGCACCAGGGGGTTGGGCCGCAGCACGGCGCGCATCCCGAGCCGGCGGGCCCCGTACACGTCGTCGTAGGGGCGGTCGCCCACGAACACCGCCCGGCGGGGGTCGGGCACGCCCAGGCGGTCGAGCACCGCCCGGAACGCCTCGGGGTGGGGCTTGGTGTAGGCCAACTCGCTGGTGTAGCAGCGCACGTCGATGAGCGGGGCGAGCCCGTCGCGCTCGAGGAAGCGCTCGTGGAACGAGCGGGGCCAGTGGGTGTTCGACAACAGGCCGATGCGCAGGCCGAGGCCGCGGAGGGCGGCGAGGGCGGGGACGGCGTCGGGGTCGTGGCGGACGTGCGGTGTCCACGAGTCGAGGTGGTGGGTGGCCGCCTCCTCCAGCACCGCCTCGGCCACGTCGAGGCCGAGGTCGGCCGACGCCGCCCCCAGCAGCGAGGACAGCGTCGTGCTGCGCTGGTCCACGGCGATGCGGGCCCACGAGGCCTCCTCCACCGCCACCAGCCGGGCCAGCACCTCCTCCTCCCGATCGGGCGCCAGGTGGCGGGCCGCCACGCGCCACATGTCGATCATCTCGATGCCGGCGTACTCGGCCAGGGTCCCGCCCCAGTCGAACACCACCGCATCGACGCTCACCGGCCGCTCCCGGCGGCGGCCCCGCCGGAGGGCGAGCGCCCCTCCAGCCACCGGCGCAGGCCGGCGGCGTTGGAGTGGACGCCGTTGAGCGTCTCCAGCTTCTCGCGGTGGGCCTCGCCCACGCCGGCGAGGTCGGCGGCGAAGGCCGCCTCCAGGGCGGCGGCCACGTCGGCGCCGTCCCGCCACGCCTGCTCGGCCACCGCGGCCCAGCTCGACAGCGTCTCGGCCGCCTCTTCGAGGATCGTCGAGGGATCGGGCACCACCCCGTAGTGGGCGAGGGCGATCCCGGCCGGCCGGCGCTCGGCGAAGCGGCGCAGCGACGACAGGGCGAGGCCGAGGTCGAAGTCGGGCGGGGGCGTGGCCGGCCGGAGCACGCCGGCGTCGGGAAGGCGCACGCCCACGGCGTCGCCGGCGAAGAGCAGGCCGCTCTGCGAGTCGTGGACCGCCAGGTGGTGCTTGGCGTGGCCCGGCGAGTCGACGGCGGTGAGGGTGCGCCCCGGCCCCACCTCGATCTCGTCGCCGTCGCCCAGCACCCGGATGCGCTCGGCCGGGGTGGGGTCGAGGCGACCGTAGAGGGAGTCGAGGAGGGTCCCGTAGACCCTGCCGGCCGATGCCACCAGGCGCGACGGATCGGCCAGGTGGCGGGCGCCCCTCTCGTGGACGTGGACGGTGGCCGCCGGGAAGGCCCGGGCCACGTCGCCCACCCCGCCGGCGTGGTCGAGGTGGATGTGGGTGACGACCACCGCCGCCAGGTCCCGGGGGCCGACGCCCAGGCCGTCGAGGGCAGCCAGCAGGGTGGCGACCGACGACTGGCTCCCCGTCTCCACCAGCACCGGCGCCGGCCCCTCGATCAGGTAGCCGGCGGTGACCCGGTCCCACCCGCCGAGCCGGGTGTCGATCTCCACCACGCCGGGGGCGACGGTCGTGGGCACCGGCGTACGGTAGCGGCATGTCACCGCCGGGCCGCCCCTGCGCCGGCTGCGGCTTCGACCCGTCGCGGGTGAGCCCGTCGGACGCCGCCGTGGCCGCCCGCTCCTACCCCCGCCGCTTCCGGGCCCTGCTCGTGCGCCCCGACGACGAGGACCCCGACGTCGTCCACCGCCTCCCGCCGTCGGGTGGGCCGTCCGCCGCCGGCCACGCCCTGGCC
>JBOGHR010000679.1:0-1670 GCA_050744905.1 Acidimicrobiales bacterium | reverse complement strand
GGCCACGGCCGCCCGGACGGCGTCGATGGCGTCGGCCCCCCTGCCGGCGTCCGGCGCACCGCGCTCCCCACCTCCGCCGGCCAGCCGCCCCAGCGCCTCCTCCATCGACCCCAGCCGGTGATCGAGGCCGTCCAGCGCCTCCGTGAAGGAGGTGAACATCCCGTAGAGCACGGCGGCCACGCCCTCGTCGCCGCCGGCCGGCGCTGTCCCGCCGTCGTCCGCGTCCACGGCGAGGAGGCTAGAGCCCCGCGGTGGACGAGCGGGCGGGCGGCGACCACGCCCGGTCGGTGCGCAGCTCGCCGACCAGGCTGTCGACGACGTCCACCAGGTCCCCGCCGGCGGCCACCACCTCCCGCTGGCGGGCGTAGCTCGGCCGCTCCACCATCGTCAGCAGGTGGCCCAGCTCGGCCTCGCAGCCCAGCCGCACCGCCACCGGGCGGAGGCGGCCGACCAGGTCGGCCACCGCCTCCCGCAGCGGCACCAGGTGGCCCTCGTCGTCGACGATGATCTCGGCGTCCACCCCGTGGCGCGCCGCCCGCCACTTGTTGGCCCGCACGATCCAGTCACGGGCCGCCGGCAGCCGGCCCTCGCGGTCGTACACGCCGTTCATCCACTCCACCAGGGAGTGGCTCATGGCCGCCACCGCCGCCAGCTCCGACATGGTGGGCGTGCCGTCGCAGATCCGCAGCTCCACGGTGCCGAAGTCGGGGTGGGGCCGGATGTCCCACCACACCTCCCGGATGGAGCTGATCGCCCGGGCCGACACGAGGGTGGACATGAAGGCCTCGAACTCCCCCCAGTCCGCCAGCTGGTGGGGGATCCCGGCCGTGGGGAGGCCCTCGAAGACCTTGGAGCGGGCCGACGCCAGTCCGGTGTCGGCCCCCAGCCAGAACGGGCTGGACGCCGAGACGGCGAGGAAGTGGGGGATGTACGCGGTCAGGGCGTTGGCGATGGCCACCGCCCTCTCCCCCGACCGCACGCCGACGTGGACGTGGATGCCGAAGATCTGGAGCCGCCGCGCCGGCCACTGCATCTCCTCCACCAGCCGGTGGTAGCGGGGGTCGGGGCTGATCCGCTGGTCGTCCCAGCGCGAGAAGGGGTGGGTCCCGGCACACAGCAGCTCCAGGCCCCGTCGATCGGTCTCCGCCCGCAGCTCGTCGAGGGTCGCCTGCAGATCGGCCCGCGCCTCGGCCACCGTGGAGCAGATGCCGGTGATGATCTCCACCGTCGAGTCCAGCAGCTCGTGCTTGGCCTTGGGGTGCACCCCGCCGGGACGGCCCCGGCCCATCGCGGCGAGCAGCTCCGACGCCGCCCCGTGCAGCTCCCGGGTGGCGCCGTCCACCACCTCGAGCTCCATCTCGACGCCCAGGGTCGTGCCCTCGGACGACCGGAACGGGATCTGCATGGCCGGCAAGTCTCCTACAGCCGGCGTGGCCGGCGCGACGGCCCGACCGGCCCGTCAGGGGCGGTGCGGGGACCAGGGGTTGAGCGGCAGGCCGGCCACCCCGCCGGCGAAGCGGGCGTCGCCGAAGGCGAACACCCCGCCGTCGGCCGACACGAGCCGGTAGCCGCGCCCGCTGGCGGTGACGTCGACGGCGGCGATCGGCGCGTTGAGATCGCGACCGGCCATGGACCCCGTGAAGTGGGCGTCGCCGAAGGCGAACACGCCG
>JBOGHR010000678.1:0-2997 GCA_050744905.1 Acidimicrobiales bacterium | reverse complement strand
GCTGGATGTGGTTGATCCGCCCGCGGAGCTTCTTGGCGAACCCGAGCACGCCGCCGGGGACCGTCTCCTGGGGGCCGCCCGTCTGCTTGGCGCCCACGACGCCGACCGTGTAGGCGTGGCAGGTGTCGAACATGGCGCCGAAGTTGGGCTCGCCGATCTCCTGGACGATCCGGATGACGTCCGAGGGGCGGTTGAAGGCGAAGCCGGGCTCGAACTCCCAGGAGAGCTCGACCCCGTGATCCCGGGCGATCCGGGCGCACTCCTTCCAGGTCTGGACCACCCGGGCGCGGGCGGCGTCGACGTCGGCGTCCGCCGCCGGGCTCGGGTCGACGACGCGCCCGTCCCGCCAGCGCCACGACAGCAGGCCGTCGTGGCGCTGGAGGTGGTCCCGGGCCCACTGCCACGCCCGGTCGAATCGCCCCCGGTCCCCGTGGGCGGCGGCGAGGAGCATGGCGTAGGCCTGGCCCTCGCTGACGGTGTCCCCGCCCTGGTCGCGGCGCACGACGCGGCCGTCGCCGTCCATGTACCCCTCGAAGAAGGCGTCGGCATCCCCCCTCGATCCGTCCCGGCCGCAGGTGACCAGCAGCGCGCCCAGGGCGGCGGCGGCGGTGACGACGGCCACCAGCGCCGGCATCGGGCAGCGGGGCGTCACCCGGCGGCCTCCACCGCAGAGGGGCTCGGGGCCGCCTCGGCGCCGGCCCGGCCCGCCACCGCCGGCCAGGTTCCGCTGAACAGGACGGTGATGTGCAGCAGGGCGAAGGCGACGTTGTTCATGGTGGCGGGTGACTGGTCGCGGAGCAGGCCGTAGGCCGCCACCCCGGCCAGGAGGCCGCAGACGGCCATGGGCACGGCCACCGGCCGGAACTGGCGCCCTCCCGCCGACTCCTTGGGCGTGACGGCGAACGTGCCCCGCCGGCGGAGGAGCGTGAGCAACGACGCCTGGATGTGGATCCAGAAGCTGGCCGACATGAGGGCGAAGGCCGAGAAGGTGTAGCTGCCCCGGGCGGAGAGGGCGACGGTGGCGAGGGCGGCCGCGAAGTAGGGCGCCCAGTGGACGAGGAACTGGTCGGCCGATGCCACGGCCACGGGCTGCTCGCCGGTGAGGATGCGAACGATCGGGAAGCTGACGTACACGAGGACGGTCCACCCGGTGAGCCAGAAGCCGGCCGACAGCAGGTAGTTGAGCCGCACCTTGAGGGGCAGGCGGGCGGCCAGGATCCGGGGGACCGCCGACAGGCACCCCCGGGCCCAGCGCAGCTGCTGGCTGACGTACGACGCCATGTCCTCGGGACCGAGACCGGAGGCGAGCACCTCGGGCACGTACCGGGTCTGCCAGCCGGCCTCGTGCAGGGTGATCGACAGCTCGAAGTCCTCGGTGAGCGACTCGCTGGGGAAGCCGCCGACGGCCTCCAGGGCCGCCCTCCGGAACACCACGTTGGTGCCGCAGCAGAACATGGCGCCCAGGGCGTCGCGGCCGGTGGCGATGGGGCCGAAGAACAGCGACTGCTGGGACCAGCTCCCGCTTGCCACCCCGCCGGCCCGGCCGTTGGCGTAGTACTGCGGGGTCTGCACGAAGGCGACGGCGTCCTCGGCGAAGTGGGGCAGGGTCGCCTCCAGGAACCGCGGATCGGGGACGTGGTCGCAGTCGAACACGGCGACGTAGGGAGCGTTCGTCTTCTCGAGAGCGGCGTTGATGGCGCCCGCCTTGGCGCCGTGCCTCTCGGTGCGGTGCAGGTAGGGAACGCCGTGGCGCTGGGCCAGGCGCTCCATCTCGGGGCGGCCGCCGTCGTCGAGCAGGACCACGTTGAGCGCCGGGTGGCGGATCCTCACGGCGGCGGCCAGCGTGGGCTCCACCACCTCCACCGGCTCGTTGTAGGTGGGGATGAGGACGTCGACGGCGGCGGAGGGGATCCCGCCCGGCGCCGGCCGGTGCCGCCGGGTGGCCCGGATGGTCCACCAGAACCCGACGGCCTGCGCCATGTTGAACAGCTCGGCCGACACCAGCATGACGTAGAGCACCGGGTGTGCCGACCGCCCGGGCTCCAGCAGCCAGGAGAGGTACCACAGCGCGAGGGGCCCGTTCAGCAGCACGAGGAGCCGGGCCAGGCGCAGGGTGCCCTCGTTGCGGCTGGGGTCCCATGTCGGCGGCCGGAGGCGGACGTCGGCGGCCGCGCTCATCCGAACTCCCACATCTTCAGGTCGGGGCGTCCCCGCTCGGCGACCAGCCGGCGCGACGACGACAGGTCCTCGACCAGCGAGATGACCGCCTCCCCGCTCTCGTCGGTGGTCGTGAGCCCGAAGGCGGCCACGAGCAACACCCGTCGGTAGCGAGCCAGCTCGTCGGCCGAGGCGTCCGACACCTGCATGGTGGCGACGCCGTCGGCCGTCCGGTAGCGGACGAGGTCGCGCAGGGCCCGGGGCTCGAACACCACCGCGTCGCCCCCGCCCGCCCGGCTGGCCGCCTCCTGCACCAGGGGCCCGACGTCGTAGCGCGGGATGGGCTGCACCCGGACCGCCTGGTCCACCAGCCCCACCGCCAGCACGGCGGCGACGCCCAGGGCCAGGACCCGCACACGGGGCCAGCGGCCGGCGAGCGAGGTCACGGCGCGCGCGGCGAGGAGGACGACCATCGGCACGGCGGTGGCGGCCCACCCCAGCGCGAACGCGGGATGGCGGGGAACGCCCAGCAGCTGGGCGGCGAACAGCGTCACGAAGGGAGCGGCGCTGAGCACGGCCAGCAGCACGCCCCGCTCCGACCGGGCCCGTCCCAGGCCCAGCAGCGACAGCAGGATCCCGAGGGGCCACAAGGCCAGCAGTCGGGACGTGACGTCGGCGGGATGGAGGCCGATGAGGGCGCTGACGCCGCTGCCGATGACCGGGAAGAGCGACGTGCCCTCGCCCGGCGCGGCGCGGGTGGCGTACTCGAACGGCGGCAGGGCCGGTGGCGGGCCGACCCCGGCGCGGTAGGCGGCCAGGGCCGCACCGGCGGCCACCACG
>JBOGHR010000677.1:0-2565 GCA_050744905.1 Acidimicrobiales bacterium | reverse complement strand
GGGCTGGCGAGCGCCGTCGGGGCCGGGGCCGGCGACGGCGGTGAGGCCGACCTCGCGCCGGGCCCGGCACAGCGTGCCGTGAGGCGGCACCTGATCGGCCAGCCGGCCCGCCCGCAGGTCGGCGACCAGGGCGTCGAAGCGCTCGTCGGTGACGTTGCCGAAGAAGCGCCAGTTCACCGTCAGGCACGGCGCCTCCCCGCACAGGGCCAGGCACTCCACCTCCTCGAGGGTGAGCTCCCCGTCCTCGGTGGTGCCGCCCGCCCGCACGCCGAGGGCCTGCTCGGCGTGCTCGAGCAGCTCGTGGCCGCCGCTCAGCAGGCAGGCGATGTTGGTGCACACCGACACCAGGTGGCGGCCCACCGGGTGGGTGAAGAGCATGTCGTAGAAGGTGGCGGTGCCGTAGACCTCGGCGGCGGTGAGCCCGAGCAGCTCGGCCACGTGCTCGATCGACTCCGGGGTGAGCCAGCCGTCCTGCTCCTGGGCCACGTGGAGCACGGGGATGAGCGCCGAGCGCGCCTGGGGGTAGAGGGCGATGACCTCCCTGGCCCGCTTCTCGTTGTCGGCGCTGAGTCGGGCCATCAGCGGTCCACCCCGCCCATCACCGGGTCGACCGAGGAGATGCAGGCCACGGCGTCGGCGACGAACCCGCCCTTGAGCATGAGGGGCAGCGTCTGGAGGTTGGCGAAGCTCGGGTCCCGCATGTGGAAGCGGTAGGGCTTGGCCGAGCCGTCCGACACCAGGTAGCCGCCCATCTCGCCCCGGGGCGACTCGATGGCCACGTACACCTCTCCGGCCGGCACCTTGAAGCCCTCGGTGAACAGCTTGAAGTGGTGGATCAGCGCCTCCATCGACTCGTCGATGCGCCCCCGGGGCGGCGGCGTGACCTTCTTGTCCTGCACCCGGAAGTCGCCGGGGGGCATGCGGTCGGCGATCTGGCGCACGAGCCTGAGGGACTCGCGGATCTCGTTGAGGCGCACGGCGTAGCGGTCGAAGGTGTCACCGTAGGTGCCGACCACCACGTCGAAGTCGAGCTGGTCGTAGAACATGTACGGCATGTCCCGGCGCAGGTCCCAGTCGCACCCGGTGGCCCGCAGGATGGGGCCGGTGGCCGACAGGGCCAGCGCCTGGTCGGTGGTCACCAGGCCCACGCCCTGGGTGCGCTCCTGGAAGATGGGCTGGCCGGTGAGCAGGGTGTCGTACTCGTCCAGCCGGGGGGGGATGGCCTCGCAGATGGCGAGGACCTCGTCCTTCCAGCCGGGCGGGAGGTCGGCCGCCACGCCCCCGGGGCGGATGTAGTTGCAGTTCATCCGCAGCCCGGTCACCCGCTCGAAGAACCCGAGGATCACCTCCCGCTCGCGCCAGCCGTAGAGCATCATGGAGATGGCGCCCAGGTCCAGGCCGTTGGTCGCCAAGAAGAGCAGGTGCGACGACGCCCGGTTCAGCTCCATCGTCAGCATGCGGATCCACGTCGCCCGCTCGGGGACCTCCACCTCCAGCAGCGCCTCGACGCAGAGCGAGAAGACGGTCTCGTTGAAGAAGTTGGCCAGGTAGTCCATCCGGGTGACGTTGGTCGACCCTTGGATGTACATCAGCTCTTCCTGGGTCTTCTCCATGCCGGTGTGCAGGTAGCCGATCACCGGCTTGGACCGCACGACGGTCTCCCCCTCCAGCTCCAGCATGAGCCGCAGCACGCCGTGGGTGCTGGGGTGCTGCGGGCCCATGTTGATGATCATCGAGTCGTCGTCGGTGGCCTCGATGTTCATGTCGCCCGGGTCGAGCGCCACCCCCTCGGGCAGCCGCAGGACGGCCCCCTCCTCCCGGGCCAGCTCCGGCGCCTCGGTGGACGACCGGGGCCGCAGCTCCTGGGCCCCCTCCGAGGTCTGCACGATCCCCGGCGTGCGCCGGGCGCTCATGCCCGGCCCCCATGGCCCCGTCCGGCGGGCGGCCGGGGCCGGCCCGCGCGGAGCGAGCGGGTGAGGGTGGGAGGAGCCGAGCGGGCGAGGGCGGTCATCGGGAGGGCGCCGCCCCCTTGAACTGCACCGGCACGCGGCCGGTGGCGTAGTCCTTGCGGAGCGGGTGGCCCTCCCAGTCCTCGGGCATGAGGATGCGGGTGAGGTCGGGGTGGCCCTCGAAGCGGAGCCCCACCAGGTCGTAGGCCTCCCGCTCGAACGCCTCGGTGCCGGGGTGGACGCCGAACAGCGTCGGCAGCGAGGGGTGGGCCTCGGGCACCTGGACCCGCACCCGGACCCGCTCGCGCCGCGTGGTGGACAGCAGGCTCACCACCACCTCGAAGCGCTCGGGGGCGACGCCGTCAGGCAGCGGCCGGTGGGGGGCGGCGAGGTAGTCGACGCCGCACAGGTCCACGCACAGGTCGAACCCGTCCTCCTTGAGCGCCTCCACCACCGCCGCGTACCGCTCCGGCGACGGGTGCAGGACCTTCTGGCCGCAGGACCAGGTGACGGGCGCGCCGTGGACCTGCTCGGGCGGCGGTGGCAGCGGCTGCTCGTCGGCCACCTCGGCGCCCGGCGCCGGCCCGCTCACCTCGGCGTACCCACGGCCACGCGG
>JBOGHR010000676.1:0-12523 GCA_050744905.1 Acidimicrobiales bacterium | reverse complement strand
CCGTCGGAGGCATCGAAGAACTCCTTCACCGCCGTGTCGAGCTCGCCCCGGCGCCGCTGGCGCGGCGTGGGTGCACGGTCGCGCCACTTGTAGAACCACGACTCGCTGACCTCCAAGGCCCGGCAGGCCACCGCGTGGGGCACCGCATGATCGGTCCTCTGGGCAGCCACGAACGATGCCACGGTCATCGCGTCGCCTCCTTCACCCACAGGACCACGGATCGCTTGAGGACATCACGCTCCATCCGCAGCTCGGCGACGTCCTTGCGGAGCTGGTGCAGCTCAGCGCGCTCGTCGATCGTGAGGCCGTCGGTCTGGCCGCTCTGGACCTTCGCTCGTTCGACCCAGGTGCCCAAGGTCCCCGGGTTGATCCCCAGGTCCCTGGCCACCACGGCGATCGGCTTACGGGTCTCGAGCACGATCCGGACGGCCCCCTCACGGAACTCAGGGTCGTACTTCCTGCGTGTCTCTGGCATCGCTACTCCTCATAGTCGATGCCTCCACACTTCGGGGGGAAGCTCGCCCCACCCGGCGCCTCCCACTACGGCGCCAGCAAAGCCGCCCTCGAAGCACTCACCCGAAGCTGGGCCGTCGAACTCGCCCCCACCGGCATCCGCGTCAACGCCGTCGCCCCCGGGCCCACTGACACCCCAATCCTCGCCGAATCCGGCCTCCCACCCGACACCATCGAAGCGATCAAAGCCGACGAAACCCGCCGCATCCCCCTCGGCCGGCGCGGCCAACCCGACGACGTCGCCCGCTGGATCGTCGCACTCGCCGACCCCACAGCCGAATGGATCACCGGCCAAGTCATCACCGTCGACGGCGGCCTCGACCTCGTCGCCTGACGTCCCCGCGCCACGAGTTACTCAAGTTCGAGCCCACAGAATGGAGTATTGATGGAACTTAGGTTGTCGCTAATGTGACCGCTCTGCGCGGGCGATGGTTGTCGCTATCGCGCGGAAGGTGAGTGTTGAAGATAGCCGTGCTGCCCGAGGGAGCTTGCTCGGGTGGGCGACGAGCCGTCGGCCCACACGATCGCGTCGTATCGGCGCACGTAGGCGGATGTGGCGGCGTTCGCCGACCACCACGGCATCCCCGCGCGGCCGGGAGTTATTCGGCTCCGCAAGCACCCGTTTACAGGTCCGGGTCCTCGGGTGCTGGGTCGACGTGGCGCGCCGCCGGCGTTTGGATCTGCTCGATGAGATCAGGTCGAGTCTCGATCAGCGCCTGCAGTGCGTCCCAGTCGCCGTCGACTGCCCTCGTCAGCGTCCGGCATGATCCCTGAAGAGGCCAGCTCCTCGATCTGAGCGAGCCACCGAGCGCCGTCTCGGGCCCTGTTCAGGCGGTCCATGTCTCCGGCCGCTATGGCGTCGCGGGCGTGCTGAGTCATGCAGCTGAGGTTGTCAGCCAGGTTCTGAAGGCCGTTCGCGGAAACCGAGGGCTCCTCGGCTGTGACGTGGATCACCGCAGTTGTGTGTCAGATGACGATGAGCGCGGGGCAGGTATCGCGGACCGTGGTCGCATGGAGTCCACCATGCGGCCACCTGTGACGAACTGGTCCGTCGATCTCGCGATCAAGCTGTTCGCTCCGCCGGTCAGGTGGGGTTGGCGGGCGGCGGACCCACCTGCGCCGGTGGCGCCTCCCCCCGACCTCGGGCCCGCGACTCCTCCGGCCTGGGTCGAACCGCCGGCTCCGGACACGACCGCGCTGCGCCAGGCCAGGTCGGGCGCGGTGACGAAGCTCGTGTGGCGCATCGCGTTGAGCGTCGTGGTCGTCGGCGGGTTCTTGGCGTTCAAGCCGGCCATCGAGGAGCAGGTCCTGCACATCGAAGGCCAAGAGGACATCGGGGAATCGGCGACCGACCTCTATCAGCTCGTGGCCCTGGTGGGAGCGGGGCTGATCGCGATCATCCTGTTCCGTGGACTCACCCAGGTGGCGTCGGCCGGCCGGGCGATCGCCCGGTTCGAGCAGCCGTACCGAACGTTGCTCGCGGCCGAGAAGCAGCGACACCAGCAGGCGCTCGCCGAGTGGCAGGCCGCGGTCCGCCGGCACCATGACGCGGCCGATCGGGCCCAGCGGCAGTGGGCCGACGGCCCCCGCTGGTTTCCCGTCTATCCGGCCTCGGAGCCGACCCGCATTGACATCGTCGGAGGCGATTCCCGCCGCAACGGTTGGGCCAGCCTCCTCGTGACGCTCGGTACGTCGGTGCTCGCCCGCCGGCACCAGATCACGCTGCTCGACCTAACCGGCCAGGACGTCGGCGGGGGGTTGCTCGGCGTCGCCCAGGCCTACGGGCTCGCGACCCGACGGATCGACCTGCCCGGTGATGGCCTCGACACGGTGTTGCTCCACGGCCTGGACGGTCCGGACATCGCCGAGTCCCTGGCCTACGCACTGAGCTCCGGTCCCGGTCCCGGTTCCGGTTCCGGTGACCAGCGCCAGGAGCGGGCGCTCACCCGCGAAGTTGTCGAGCGGGTCGTCGACTGTCTCGACGGCGCCATCAGCTTCGGGCGAATCGCCGCCGGGATCGACGTCCTTCGCCAGGTCACGCCCCCCGCCGGACTGGCAGCGGAGGAGATCAGCCGGCTGGCGGAGAACGTCGGGGAGCTCGGCAGGGACGAGTGGACCACCAGGCAGATGCATTTCGTTGCCAGCCAACTCCGCGCCCTCGACGAGGTCACCCTCCTCGAGGGGCTGCCACCCGACGCCGTGGATACCCAACCGCTCTGGGATCCCTGTCCGGTCCGGGTCGTCGCCACCGAGGGCGGCCCGGACGACCGCAAGGAGCTCCTCGACCGCCTGCTCGTGCAGCTCGCCCAGCGGGCGCTGGGCCAACCCGGCCAGGTCGAGGGCTTCCTCGTCGTCGCGGGGGCCGACGACCTGGGCGCCACCGCGCTGGAGATCCTGTCCGACCACGCCCGCAACGCCGGCGTGCGGCTGGTGCTGCTCATCAACCAGCCCCAGGGCGACCTAGAGAGGACCCTCGGTACTGGCGGGGCGGTGTGCATCATGAAGATGTACAACCACCGTGACGCCAACATCGCCGCCGACTTCGTGGGGCGGGGCTACAAGTTCGTGGTCTCCCAGGTGACCTTCCAGGTCGGCAAGACCTTCAGCGACGGTGGCGGCGACAACTTCTCGGCTGCGACCAACGAGGGCTCCTCCCGCAAGCGGACGCGGGCGCGGGCCCGGGACATCTCCGAGTCTCGGGGCCACACCTGGAGCGGAACCCGGAACTGGTCGCTAGCCGACAACGTCAGCGACTCGCGGACCTCGACGCGGGTGTATGAGCTCACCGTCGAGCCTCAGCAGATCCTCGGGCTGCCGGAAACCGCGTTCATCCTGGTCGACAACTCCGGGCCGATGCGCCAGGTCGTCGTGGCCGACAGCAACCCCGGTATCTGCCTGCTCGACCGGGTGGCGCTCACCGCCGCGGCCCCCGAGACCGGCGCGTGATGACGACGGACGCGTGGTCGGGATTCCAGTTCCACCAGCTGACCCGGGTGCCCAGGGAGGCCGAGTCCGGCTCCGGCTCCGGTTCCGGTGACCGGGCGGCCGAGGTCCGGCGGGCTCTGTTCGCCGCACTCACCGGCTCCCACGCCGATCTTCTCGCGACCGGGGATCCGGCACCGACCCTGGTCACCGCCTGGCTCCGGTCACCCGGCGATCCGACGCTACGCCTCGTCGTCGGGGGACGGCCGTTCTTCCCTCCCGCCGGCAGCGAGACGGGCGCTGCCGTCGTCGCGAAGGAACGGCCGGTGCTGTTCCCACCCGGCGCAGGCGCACGGGATCTCGAGGACCGGGTCCTCCCGGGGATCCTGGACCAGCTGCCCTCGTGGGTTCCGTGCTCGGCCAGCAGCGAGGCGCTGTGGGCAGCAAGCGACACCCAGATGCCCGCGGTCCCCCGCCGGGGCTCGTTCGACAGCCAGGCGGCGCACCTCGGCCAGCCGTTCGGATGGCTCGTGGTTGCCCAGCCCATGCTCCCCGACGAGGTGCGACCCGAGATCGACGCGCTGGTCAATGAGATCCTTCCCTTGACCCGGAGCGACATCAGCGAGGCCAAGCGGATCAGCCTGGAGCGCAAGCAAGTCCGGCATCGCGAGCTGGCCCGGTCACAAGCGGATGGATGCTGGCGGATCCGGGTGCTCATCGGCGGGCGATCGCCCCGAGACGCGACGACCGTGGCCGCTCTCCTGTGCGCGGCCAGCGAGCTGGACGGCCTGCCGTACGTGCTGGGACCCGCCGGGGAAGCCGCACCGCTGACCGAGGGCCTCGCGGGCGGATGGCGCGACGGCCCCGACAACAACCGCTCCCCCTCGTCCTTCACCGCCAGCACCGAGCTGCTGGTGGCGTTGACCCGGCCGCCGGCACGCGAGCTACCCGGGGTGCGGCTGGTTCAGCGAGCCACCTTCGACGTGACCCCCGAGGTCCCCACCGCGACGGGTATGCGTCTCGGCGACGTGCTGGACGAGGCGGAAGCCGCCGTCGGTGGCCTCAGCCTGACGCCGGCGGCGCTCAACCGGCACACGTTCGTCTGCGGCGCGACAGGTAGCGGCAAGTCACAGACCGTCCGTCACCTTCTCGAGCAGGCGACGCGGGCGGGCATCCACTGGCTGGTGGTCGAACCGGCCAAGGCAGAGTACAGCCGGATGGCCGAGCGGTTGGCCGACCTGGATACCGACGTCCTCGTGCTCCGACCCAACGATCCCGACGCACCACCGGCGGGGATCAACCCGCTGGAACCAGCCCCCGGCTTTCCGCTGCAGACCCACGTCGACCTGCTCCGGGCGCTCTTCTTGGCCGCCTTCGAGCCGGTCGAGCCGTTCCCTCAAGTCCTCGCGGCCGCCCTGAAGCGCTGCTACGAGGAGCTCGGCTGGGACCTCACCCTCGGCGAGCCGACCCAACCGGGACGTCGCCCCCGCTATCCCCGGCTGGGTGACCTGGAACGGGTCGCGGAGACCATCGTCGAGGAGATCGGCTATGGACGGGAGATCGCCGACAACGTCCGCGGCTTCATCAAGGTCCGACTCGCCAGCTTGCGGCTGGGGACGACGGGCCGGTTCTTCGAGGGCGGTCACCCGATCGACTTCGGCCGCCTCCATGGCCGCAACGTGGTCCTGGAGATCGAAGACATCGGCGACGACGCCGACAAGGCGTTCTTCATGGGCGCGATCCTCACCCGTCTGGTCGAGCATCTCCGGGTGGCCAACCGGGCTCGACCCGCCGATGCCGGCCCACCTCCGCTCAGCCACCTGACGGTGGTGGAGGAGGCCCACCGGCTGCTGCGTCGACCCGACCGGTCCGACGGCGTCGTGGCGCAGGCGGTGGAGCAGTTCGCGGCGATGCTCGCGGAGGTCCGGGCCTACGGCGAAGGCCTGATCGTCGCCGAGCAGATCCCCAGCAAGCTGATCCCCGACGTCATCAAGAACACTGCGGTGAAGATCGTCCACCGGCTGCCCGCGCTGGACGACCGCGACAGCGTCGGTGCCACCATGAACATCGACGTCGACCAGTCCCGCTACCTCGTGACCCTGGCACCGGGCCAGGGGGCGGTGTTCGCGGACGGGATGGACCGCCCGGTTCTGGTGCGGGTCCCGGAGGAGACGATCGCGGAGTCCAGCTCAACCGGCCGATTGGCGGCGGTCACCGATCTCGTCGGCCGGCGCAGCGGGACCTGTGGAGCCGATTGCCAGACCGACCCCTGCACCTTGCGCCAGATCTGTGCCGCCCAGCAGTTGGCGGCCGTCGAGTCGTGGATCACGGCCTGGGCCGAGCTTGCCGTCCTCGCCCACCTGACCGGCGATCCACTTCCGGTGCCCGACGACTCGATCCGGGCGACGCTGGCGACCCAGGGACTGGCGTCCCGAACGGCCGATTGCGCCATCTCCCATGCCGTCGACGACGCCGTGGCCGTCCGTTCGGCCTCGTTCCAGCCAGGGAACGATCCTGCGGTGTTGGCGGACCACGTCTGCACGGCCATTCGCCGTGTCCTCGCCGGCGAGAGCCACGGCTGCCGAGGCGATGCGTTGCGCTTCCTCGCCCGGCCGTTCCGTTGGGAGCTCGTCCGGAATGCCCTGGCCGACGATGGCGCCGGGCCGGGCCGGCACCCCGACACGGCGGAATGGGAGGCGCTTTACCGGCGACGGATCCCAGGTGAGACCCGGGTCGAGCAGCTGACCGCGGTGAAGACGTGGCTGAAGGACGACTGGGATGACGTCGCCGGTCGGGAGGCCGCCGTCTACGGCACCCGGCGGCCATCGACCCTCGAATCCCTCGTCGGTCCGGCCGACGACAGTCGGCGACGACGGCTGGAGACCGTCCTCGACCAGTTCGCCGAATGCACCTGGCCCCTGGTCCACCTCGTACCCGAGGCTCCGCTCAGCGGAGGTGACAGCGATGCCGGCGGACAGTAGCGGCGCGGGATCGGCCGCGAAGGACAAGCCGCCGCCGCCTCCTCCCCCGCAAAAGTCGCCTGAGCAATCTCACGGGGACAAGTCCAAAGCAGGCGACAACCCTCCGCCGCCCCGCGACAAACCTGCCGGTTCGGGAACGAAAGCCGAGCAGACGTCGTCGTCCCAGTCGAACTTCGACAAGTACATGTCCAATCCCCGCGAGGGATCGGACCGCGCGCCCGCACCGACGGACAAGTCCGGCGACGCCGGCAGCAACGAGCCGGCTCCCCCCGGCGACAAGCCGCCCGGCGATGGCGGTGCACCCCCGGCTCCCGACGGCGGTGGTGCGACCTCCGCCCCAGACGGGGGCGGACCGCCGAAGGACGCGGGCGAGTCCGCTCCTGGGGGCCAGCCCCAGCAGGGATCAGGTGGCGGGTCCAACGCCGACAAGCCACCCGGCGAGGGCGCGACCGGTGACAAGCCGACCGGTGACACGTCCAGCGACAAGTCCGGCGGCGACAAGCCGTCCCCGCCGACCGCCGGCGAGAAGGGCAACGACAAGCCTCCAGCCGGCAAGGAGGGCAAGGGACAATCCCCGGGCGCCGACAATGCCTCCAAGGGCAAGATCGTCGTCGAGAACCTCCCGGTGAAGAAGAAGAACGACCGCACCGGGAAGATGGAGACGATTCCCACCGAGAAGCGGACGATCCTCCCGGAGGTCAAGGTCAAGGGCGACCCGAAGGACGCCTCGGTCGAACCGAAGGCACCGGATCCGACTCAGGACAAGCCCGACCTCCTCATCCTCGGTGGCACCGCCCGATCCACCGGACGCACCGCGCACCTCGAAACGGACAAGTCGGGTCGGCAGCGCGCTGTCATAGATCCGACGGAGCGGGAGGTGGCGATGGGGCGTGCCATCGACGGCTTCCTGAAAGTGATGGACAAGGTCGTCGACGCCCGCAGCATGCGGGGCATCGGCACGGGTATCGCCCGCTGGCTCGGTGTCCGAGGAGCGCGGACCGGTGCGGGAGCGGCGAAAGCGGGATCGGTGGCTGCCGAGGGGGCCGCCGCCAAAGAGACAGGTGAAACGGCAAAGGCAGTGGCCCCGCCGACGAAGGCGCCTGCGCCGAAAGCGCCCGCACCGAAACCGGCGGGTGGAGCCGGCGGGCCCCAGCCCGGCGCACCCAAGGATCCATCCGGAGGAGCACCGCCCGCCCCCAAGCAGCCCGCCACTCCGAAGCCGCAGGCCGGCGAGTCAGCAGGGACGAAGCCGGCAGCGGCGCCTGTCCCGCCGAAGACCCAACCACGTGCTGCGAAGGGCGACGGACAAGTAGGCAAGCCGCCCGGTGGGTCGGATACGCCGGGACTTCGTCACCACGGCATGACGCGAGCCGAGCGAGCCGAGCTCCAACAGATCAGGACGGAGTTCAAGCTTCCGGCCACCGCGACGAAGTCCAAGACTCGCATCGTCGGCGTGCTCGTCCTCGAGAACGGCAAGCGCATCCCGTTGCACAGCGGACGGATCGGGGGTCCGCACGGCGGCGCGCAGGGCGGCGGCTTCCCTCGGGGACGGGGCAGTGGCTTCACCCGCCACACCCTGACCCACGTCGAAGGTCACGCCGCGGCCGTGATGCACCAGCGCGGCATCAAGAAGGCCACGTTGATCATCGAGAAGATGCCCTGCAAGGGCTGCGACAAGTCCACACTTGCCAGCGGCCGCCGAAGAGGTTCGCCCAACATCAGCGCCATGTTGCCGAAAGGCTCACGCCTCACCGTGGTCGATCCCCACTCCGCGTCGACCTACCGCAGCACGGCCCGCTGAACGTCGAAACCGTTGACGGAACATCCCATGATGGCGTCGACAGCGTCAGCGTCCATGCCGGAGGCGAGGATCAGGCGGCGGAGCTCGTCGGGTGGCGTATCGGCGGCCTGGTCCTGGACGCTGAGCAGCTCAGGTCCGGTGAGGGTGTAGACCGTGCCCGCATGGGTGGGCGACAGGAGCGCTTCGGCCGCGACGGCTGATCGCGGAAGCCTTCCCCGGGAACGTCTTCGCCGAGTAACTCAAGTGGGACTCCACAGAATGGTCCGTGGACGGCACCTGAGTTGCAGAGGTTGCTAGGGTCTGGCAGGGCTTGAGTTGCAGAGCTGCGCGGGCGACATCGGTCAGGTGTTAGCCCGAGGAGCAGCGAGAGCGGTGGATTTCAGCGTGTTCGACGCGACGGCGGCGGGCCTGTTGGCGGCGGCGCGGGCGCCGTCTCGGCACACGTTGGCGTCCTATGAGCGCCGCTGGCGGATGTGGGATGGCTTCGCCCTGCATCACGGGGTGCCTGTGCTGCCCGCCGAGCCGGCGCATGTCGCTGGGTTCGTGGTGGCCCGCTGGCGGGCGGGGGTCTCGGACGCGGCGTTGGCGGCGAACCTCTCGGCGGTGTTGTGGTTCCATCGGGAGTTGGCCGGCGAGCTGGCAGGCCCGTGCGATCTCGCGAAGCGGGTGCTGGGGGTGTTGCGCCGCCGGAGGGATCCGGCGCCGCGGTCGCCGGCGCCGGTGGTGTCGGTCGGGGCGCTGGTGGCGATGAGCGGGGCGGTCGGTTCGTTCGGGTCGTTGGGGTTCTCGGCGAAGGTGATGCGGTTGTTGACGGGGGCGCCGCCCCGCCAGCTGGCGGCTATCACTGGTGATGACGTGCGGTTCGGGCCCGCCGATGCGTGGCGCGGGCACGCTCTACAAGGCGCCGATCCGGGGGTTCAGCCCGGCGCTGTCACCGGATGGGGTGTGGGTGCGGATCGGGGTGCGGAACCGGGCGTTGCTGCTGGTGGGCTATCAGGGGGCGCTGCGGGTGGAGGAGCTGGTGCGCGCCCGGGTGGAGGAGCTGGTGCGCGCCCGGGTGGAGCATCTGGATGTGGCAGCGGGGAGCTATCGGCTGCGGCTCCCCGACGCGAAGACGGCCAAGCGGGGCGCCTCGCAGGCGGTGCTGTTGGCCGCCGAGCCGGGTCTGTTGGACCCGGTGGCGACGTTGGATGAGTGGCTGGCGGTGCGCGGCGACCACGACGGGCCGCTGTTTTGCACGCTGCACCACGGTCGCCGTGGTGTTCCGGTGGGTGGCGAGGCGTTGACTGCCGGGGAGATCCGCGACGTGATCGGCAACCTGGCCACACGGGCGGGGCTGCCGGCGGGCGTGTCGGGCTATTCGTTGCGCCGGTCGTGGGCGACACACCAGTACTTGCGGGACCCGCGCCGGTTGCCGGTGATCTCGGCTCAGTTGCGGCACTCGAGTGTCGACATGACCGGCCATTACATCGACGACTTGGGTCTGCACGTGTTGGACGCCGGCGAGTTCCTGTCGGCCGAGTCGGTGCTGACCGGACCGGGCGGGGTGACCGAACGGCGCCGAGACTTGGGGTTCGACCAGGCGCCACTGATCGAGCTGCTGGCCGAGGTCGCCGAGTTGGGCCAGGTATCGGATCGGTGGGCGCCGTCGACGGTCCGGACCAACGCCTGGGTGGACAACACCCCCGAGCGCTCATCCACCATCATGTCCATCCCGAGGACGTCGACAGCGCGGCGGCCGCGGCCGCCAAGGACGTGGCGCGATGAGCTCGCAGCCCCGCGCTGGCAGCCTCGATGTGGACGGCGGGGTCGTGTTGTGCGCCGGGCTGAACCGGTTCGGCAAGCCGTGCACCAACCGCGTCGCGCAGCCCGGCGATGTCTGTGGGCGCTGCGCCGGCAGCCGCAGCGCCCCGGCCACCACGCAGCCGGCGGCGACGAAGCGGTCACGGACATCCACGGTCGATCTGCTCCACGAGGCCGGTCCGGTCCGAGGGGACTGGACCGTCGCCGACGAGCTGGTCGCCCGGCTCACCCCCATCGCCGGCGCCCAAGCCGAGCTGCTCGAGCTCGTGGAGATCGGCGCCCGGTTGGCGTCGCACAGCCGGGCGCCGAACACCCAGGCCGCCTACACCCAGCACTGGCGCACGTTCCGGGCGTTCTGCGACCGCTACGGGTTCCCCTCCGAGCTGCCCGTGGCTCCGGAGGTGGTCAGCTACTTCATCGCCTACCTCGCGGCGGCCGGGCGCACCGAGCGATCCACCGGCGAGCGGTCTGGGGAACCGCTCAGCCACGGCTACCTGCGCCAGGCCCTCGCCGCGATCGGGCACCGCCATACCATCGCCGGTTTGCCATCGCCGACGGTCGAGCCGATCGTGCGGGGTCTGCTGGAGGGTTACGCCAAGCTGCATGGCACCGACGTCGACGCCAAGACACCACTGCGCGCCGACGGGCTGGGCCGCATCGCCGAGGTCCCCAACCAACCCCACCCCACCAGCGCCCGGAACCTCGCCGTCTGCTTGTTGGCTACTCACCCCGGCCTCGTCCTCGGCGCCTCCGCTCTCGCCGGCCTCGACCGCGGCCACGTGCAACTCGCCGAACGGTTCACCGACCCGATGATCCTGCTCGTTGGCCGGCAAGGCACCCGAGCACTCGGCGTCGTCGAGGTCCCACCCGAGGCCGACTCGGCGACCTGCCCCGTCGGCGCCATGCGCGCCTGGCTCCCGACCCGTTCGGGCCGGTGTTCCGCTCCGCCCCCGACCGGCGTGTCACCCGCCAAGGCATCACCCGCCTCGTCGAACGCGCCCTCGGCGCCACCGGCCTCACCCCGATCGCCACGGTCGCCGGGTTCCCCAAGCTCGATGCCGCCGGCCGGGCCCGTCTCGCCGGCCACATCGCCCAACCGGCCGCCGTGGACGTCCGGGACCGGGCCATCATCACCAACCTCTACTGGGGCTGCTTCCGAGGCTCCGAGCTCGCCGCCATGCGCTGGCGCCACGCCGTCGTCATCGACCAAGGCATCGAGTGGCGCGTCCCCCGAGCCAAGAACGACCAACACGGCGAAGGCAAGACCGTGGGCGTGCCCCGCCGCCCCAACCCCTGGCTCTGCCCCGTCCTCGCGCTCGGCGACTGGCGCAGCGCCTACGAGACGCTGCTCGGCCGGCCCGTCACCGCCAACGACCCGGTGTTCCCGACCCTGGACCGGCGCACCCGGCTCACCGACCCGATCCACCGCGACGCCATCAACGACATCATCCGCCGAGCAGCCACCCGGGCCGGGCTCGTCGGTGACTACGGCAGCCACAGCCCCCGGGCCGGGTTCACCACCGACTGCATCGACGCCGGCATCCCCCGAGAACACGTCCAGCACCACGGCCGCTGGACCAACATCCGCAGCCTCGACCCCTACTACCGCAAGACCAGCACCTGGGGCCGAACCAACCCCGCCTCACGTCTCGCCCAACACGACGACTGAACAGCGCCACGTCGGATGGACGATCACAACGGCCGGATGCAACGAACAGGCCGCTACGGGGACCCGACTGGGGGCCGACGGAATGCGGTGGCGGACCCTTGACACTTACTCTATCTAGGTAGAGTTTTACCGTATGACCAGAGTGCGTCGTCCCTCGCCGCAGACGGTTGCCATCCTCGATGCGTTGGCCGAGAACGCCTCGGACTGGAGTCACGGCTACGACCTGTGTCGCTTGCTGGGCTTGAAGGCCGGCACCGTCTACCCGATCCTCATCCGGTTCGCTGACCGCGGCTACGTCGAGACTGCGTGGGAGCAGGAGGTTCCCCAAGGCCGCCCACCCCGTCACCTCTACCGGTTGTCGGCCGCCGGAGCCGAGCTTGCGCGCGAGCTGCGCCGCGCCCAAGCGCAACGCACCTACCGCCGGTCGCGAGTCGCCGGGCGCCCGGCGCCCGGTGACGGAACGATCGCAGGGGCACAGGCATGAGCCCCGGCGCCACGCCCACGCCGGCACTCCCAGGCCCGGGCGCGACCTGGAACTGGATCGCCCGTAACTGGCCGCTCCTGTTGGCGATCCTCACGGCGCCGTTCGGCCTGGCCGTGCTGGCGATCTTCGGACACCGGGACATCATCTCGGCCATGCGCGGCGCCCGGCGGACTGCATTGGTCGCGGCGGCAGCCGCCCTGGTCGTCGTCGGCGCGTGGGCGCTGTTGATCCGGGCTGCGCTCTTCGTCAGCGTCGCCCCGGGCGCCCCACCGACCGAGGTGCTCGTCGGTGCCTTCATCTTCGGCTGGCCGCACGCACTTGCCGCCGCGACGGCCGTCGTGGCCGCCGCG
>JBOGHR010000675.1:0-5629 GCA_050744905.1 Acidimicrobiales bacterium | reverse complement strand
GCAGGCGCCCCTCGGCCAGCACCAGGCCCATGACCCGGTGCCAGGACAGCCGGTAGCGGCGGGCCACGGCCGCCACCGTCATGTGCTGCACGTCCCGGGTCACCGCCCGGGCCAGGCGCTGGGTCATGCGCTCGGCGATGAACCCATGCTGCTCGCTCGTCGTGGCCCGGCACCGCCGGCACCGGAAGCGCCGCCGGTGCCACACCAAGGTGACCGGCCGGCCCGACACCGGCAGGTCCGCCACCTTGGTCTTGCGGGTGGCATGGACCCGGTTCGTCTTGTGCCCGCAGGCCCCGCAGCGGATCACGCTGGAGATGGCCACCACGGCCACCACCAGCCGCTCGGGCAGGTCCTCCACCACCTCCCGCACGCGGATGCCGCGCAGGTGAAGCCGAATCGTCATAGCGTCGAGTGCAGCCACCGGGCCCTCCTGGTTGGTTTGGTTCGTCACCAACCAGTTCAGGAGGCCCGGTGGCCCCGGTGGTGGATGCTCTACCTCACGGCTGCCGCATCACCACCGGCCACCGGCTTCACCAGCTTTCGCGAAGAGGGAACTTCTCCCTCAACGCGGAGGCTCGCGGCCGTGAACCTCTGCACGTTCTTTGCCTGGTACGCGACCGTGCGGCCGGCCTCGTCGGTGCCATACAAATCGATGCCGTGCTGCGGCTGACCGGGGACGCCATAGATTCGTACCGAGCGGAGACCGTCGACGTGCTCGGCGTACTGCAACAAGATCCGTTCAAAATCGGGCCATGTCCGTTGCCGGAAAGGAAGCGCAACTGGATCCTTCGACGCTGGGGCTGCGACATCGCCGGTGACGGGGGTCCGCAGGTCATCGACACTCAACTCGGTTTTCTTAGGTGCGCGAGTCATCGGCCCAGTGCCCAAGGTGATGCGCCGCTCCCAGCGCCGGAACAGGTCATGTGGCCCGCTCCTCCGCGCAATTGGCCAGCCGGACGAGGGTCTCGTCGGCATGTCGGGCGCACGCTCGATCGCGCTTCATCCCGGCCGAGCCGCATCTCCGTCGATGAGCTCCCTCGGACCGATCGCCAAGTCAAGCCCAGCCATCATCTCGGCGGCGTCACGGTCAGCGACGTCGAGGAAGTGCGCGTACGTCCGCAGCGTCACGCTCGGGTTGGCGTGGCCGAGCCGGCCGGCGATGGTGCGAACTCCGACGCCGCGCCCGGCGAGGGCGGTCGCCGAGAAGTGGCGGAGCGCGTGGAAGGTGACATGGGGAACGCCGGCCCGCTTGCGGAGCGCCCGGAACGCGCCGGTCACCCGGTCCGGCCGGTACGGGACGGAGCCGTCCAGCTCCTGCGACCAGACGTACGACGACGGGCTCAGCGCGCAGCCGGCGGTCTCCGCTCGCTCGGCCGACCGCTCCCACTGCCGCCGGAGTGCCTCGACGCTGCCGGCGTCGAGCGCCAGGCGCCGGCCCTGGTGCGTCTTGGTGTCCTTGACGGACACGTCGCCCGGCACGTCGGAGATCGACCTCGCCACGACGAGCGTCGCCTTGTCGAAGTCGACGTCGCCCCACCGCAGGCCGCACAGCTCGCCCCGCCGGCAGCCGGTCGTGACCGCGAGGTGGATGAGGCTGCCGAGGTCGGGGTGGGTCTCCTCGCACAGCTCCAGCAGGCGGCGGACCTCCTCGAGGGTGGGCGGCACGATCTCGCGTGACCGGATGGACGGCGGCGACGTCCTGTCCGCCGGGCTGCGGTCCAGCAGTCCCCAGCGGACGCCCTGGCGGAGGGCGGCCGACAGGATGGCGTGGCACTTGCGCACCGACAGCGGCGTGAGCCCGCGCTTGAGCAGCGCTGCGTAGAAGCGGTCGAGGTCGGCGGCGGTGAGCTTCCCCAGCCGGACGTGGCCGAGCGCCGGGACGATGTTCGTGCGGATGGCCGACCGGTAGCGCACGAGTGTCGATGGCGCCCGCCCCTGGACCTCGAGGTGCTCCATCCAGCGGTCGAGGAGGTCGGCGACCGTGCCCCGGGCCTGTTTCGCCCGCTCCGTCTCGAGGTGCGTGATCAGCTCCGCCACCGCACGCTGCGCGGCGCGCTTGCTGCCGGTGACCGTGCGCTCGACCAGGACGTAGCGCCCGGTGAGCGGGTCGCGACCGCCCGAGACGCGGACCTGCCACGAGTTCGCCGCGCGGGGGCCTAATGCTCCCTCGCATGGCCATCGAGGATACCTTCGCCTCGCCGCGAGAATTTTGGTCAAATTTCGGTCAACGGCCCCGCTGAGCGGCTCAGCGCCGGACCCCGAAATAGCCGCTGACCTGCGGCGGAGGGAGTGGGATTCGAACCCACGGGGCTCGCGCCCAAGGCTTTTCAAGAGCCTCGCATTCGGCCGCTCTGCCATCCCTCCCGGGCCGCCAGGGTAGCTACCCGGGCGGCGCCGCCGTGCCCGGTTCGCCGGGGGACAGGATCTGGCCGCGGATGGCGTCGATCCAGGCGTCGGCCGCCACCCACGCCGCCTCGGCGTCCCGCCGGATGGCCGGCCCGTGCTCGCCGGCGGCCGGGTAGGAGCCCAGGAACTTGAGGCCGGCGAGCTGGGAGTGGAGGTCGCGGAGGCAGTCGGCCACCGGCTCGTCGTCGACGTGGCCCTCCAGGTCGATCACGAAGCAGTAGTTGCCCAGCCGGCGCTTGGTGGGCCGGGACTCCAGCTTGGTCAGGTTGATGTTGCGCGCCGCGAACTGGCCGAGGATGGCATGGAGGTTGCCGGGCCGGTCGGCGCTCTGGAAGCACACGATGCTCGACTTGTCGTGGCCGGTCGGCGCCGGGATGCCCGAGCGGGCGACCAGCACGAAGCGGGTGGCGTTGTCGGGATGGTCGCCGATCGACGGCGCCAGCACCTCCAGGCCGTAGAGCTTGGCCGCCAGCACGGTGCCCACCGCCGCCGTCGCCGGCGGCTGCTCCCGGCCCACCACCTCGGCGGCCTCGGCCGTGGAGTTCGACGCCACCAACGTCACCCCGGGCAGGTGCCGGGAAAACCACTCCCGGCACTGGGCGGTGGCGTGGGGGAACGACACGACCCGCTCGATGCCCTCCAGCGCGGTGCCCGGCGGGGCCAGCAGGGCCAGGCTCACGGGCAGCACCACTTCCCGGCGGATCAGCAGGTCGTGCTCGAAGATCAGCGAGTCGAGGGAGATGTTCACCGTCCCCTCGATCGAGTTCTCCAGGGCGACGAACCCGAGGTCGGCCTCGCCCGACTGGGCGGCGGCCAGCACGTCGGGCATCGAGCGCATGGGGACGAGCTCCTGCTCGGCCAGGTCGGGCTGGGTGAGCAGGGCCTCCTCGGTGAACGTCCCCGGTGGGCCCAGGAAGGCGACTCGCGGCACGCCCCGGAGGTTAGGTGAGGGCCGGGGCCGGACGGCACGATGGGATTTCGGCGGATACTGGGCAGGTGGACGAGGCCACCCTGCGCCAGTTGCTGGACGACGTGCGCTCCGGCGCGCTGGCGGCGGACGTGGCAGTCAGCCGTCTCCGCCGCCTGCCCTTCGCCGACCTCGGCTTCGCCCGGGTGGACCACCACCGGGCGCTGCGCCAGGGCCTGGCCGAGGCCGTCTACGCCCCGGGCAAGATACCGGAGCACTGCGCCGAGATCGTGGCCGAGCTGCTGGCCCAGCCGGGGTCGTCACCCATCCTGCTCACCAGGGCCGACGACGCCCAGGCGGCCGCCGCCCTGGAGCGCAACCCGGGCGGTGCCCGCCGGGGGTCCACGGTGGCGTGGCGACCGGCCGCCGAGCGCCCGGGCCGGATCCTGGTGGTGACCGCCGGCACCGCCGACCTGCCGGTGGCCGACGAGTGCGTCGCCGCCTTGTCCGCCCACGGCTTCCGCCCAACCGTGCTCGCCGACTGCGGCGTGGCCGGCGTGCACCGCCTGCTCGCCACGGTGGACGACCTGGCCGAGGCCGACGCCGTCGTGGTGGTCGCCGGCATGGAGGGGGCGCTGCCCAGCGTGGTGGGCGGCATCGCCGCCGCCCCGGTGGTGGCCGTGCCGACCAGCGCCGGGTACGGGGCGTCGTTCGAGGGCATCACCGCCCTGCTCGGCATGCTGGCGTCGTGCGCGGCGGGCATCACCGTCGTGGGCATCGACAACGGCTTCGGCGCCGCCTGCGCCGTGGTCCGGATGCTGCGCTGATGGCGACGATCGCCTGGTTCCACTGCTTCGCCGGCATCGCCGGCGACATGGCGCTCGGCAGCCTGGTCGACGCCGGCGCCGACCTCGACGAGGTCCGGTCCCTCCTGCGCCGCCTCCCGTTCTCGGGCTGGGCGGTGGAGGCGCACCCGGTGCAGCGGTCGGGGATAGCGGCGGTGAAGGTGGAGGTGCGGGCCGAGGACTCCGCCGTGGTGCGCACGGCCGGCCACATCCGGGCCATGGTGGAGGAGGCCCGGCTCCCCACCCGGGTGCGCGACCGGGCCCTGGCCACCTTCGCCGCTCTGGCCGAGGTGGAGGGGCGCCTGCACCGCCGCGACCCGGCCCGGGTGCACTTCCACGAGGTGGGGGGGATCGACGCCATCGTCGACGTGGTGGGCACGTGCGCCGCCCTCGAGCTGCTGGGCGTCGACGCCGTGTACGCCAGCGCCGTGGCCACCGGGTCCGGCATGGTCCGCACCGCCCACGGGCTCCTCCCCAACCCCGCCCCGGCGGTCGTGGAGCTGCTGCGGGGGGCGCCCACCTACGGGCGGGATGTGGGCGTGGAGCTGACCACGCCGACGGGCGCCGCCCTGCTGGCGGCCACGGCGACCGGGTACGGGCCCCTTCCGCCCATGACGGTGGCCGCCACCGGCTTCGGCGCCGGCTCCCGCCAGCTCGACGACCTGCCCAACGCCACCCAGGTGGTGGTGGGCGAGGCGTCGGAGCCGGCGGCCGCCGGATCGACGCCCGGCCAGCCCGTGACCCTCCTGGAGGCGAACGTGGACGACGTCACCGGCGAGACGGTCGCCCACGCGGTGGCGGCGCTGCTGGCCGCCGGCGCCCACGACGCATGGGTGACCCCCATCGTGATGAAGAAGGGCCGGCCCGCCTACACCGTGAGCGCCCTGTGCGACCCGGCGCTGGCCGCCCAGGTCGCCGGCGTCCTCGTCGCCGAGACCGGCTCGCTCGGCGTGCGGGGGGCGACCATGCAGCGCTGGCCGCAGTCCCGGCGGGAGGCCGAGGTGCACGTCGAGGGGTTCCCAATCCGGGTGAAGGTGAGCCCGGGCCGGGTGAAGGTGGAGCACGACGACGCCGCCCGCGCCGCCCGTCGGACGGGCCTGCCCCTGCGCGAGGTCGTCTACCGGGCCGAGTCGGAGCTGCGGAGGCGGTCCGCGTCGCCGGCCGACGACGACGGCGACGAGGCGGGCTGACCCGCCGGGTGGACGCGCCGGGGCACGCGCGATGCCGGCGGCCGCCGCCCTCGTCGGGCCTCTGCCGGATCGTCCATTCTGGGACAGAGCCCACGGAGGCTTTGGTCCCTAGTAATCGCTCCGAGGGTGGTCTATAGCTTGGCCCTAGGTCATTTGGGTGCGCCTATTCTTCGTCAGGGCTCTGGGGCCCGGATTTCAGGCGTCCTTTGCGGCTGAGGCGCGTTGTGATGGCCGTTCATCCCCGGGTTATCGGGGTGTGGGGCCGATATCCCCGGGTTGGG
>JBOGHR010000674.1:0-2608 GCA_050744905.1 Acidimicrobiales bacterium | reverse complement strand
GGCGTCGCCGGCGGCGGCCGACAACTGCTCGGTGTTCACCGACTGCTTCAACCAGGCCAACGCGGCGTCGGAGGCCGCCTTCGGGCTCCTGCTGCTGGCCGGGCTGTCGCTCGCCCTGGACTTCCTGCCCGTCGTCGGCACGGCCAAGAGCGGGATCGAGGCCGTGACCGGGCGCGACCTGCTCACCGGCGAGGAGCTGGCCGACTGGGAGCGCTCGCTCGGCCTCGTCCCGTTCCTGCCCGTGGGGCTGGTGCGCGGTGCGGGCGGGGTCGACGACCTGGCCGGTGTGGTTCGCCGGGGCGAGGACCTCGCCGATCCCCTGGCCCCGGGCGGCCGGGCGGCCGGGGCCTCGCCGGGGCGCGCCTGGTCGACGAGTACGCCGAGCCGGCCACCTCGCCGGCCCGGCGCCGGGCCATCGCCGAGCAGCTGGGCGAGGAAGGCGGCATCCGGGCCCTGCGGGAGGCCACCGGTCGGGACGGGCTGATGGCCTTCCGGCCCACCGCCGACGCCGACGTGGCCGGCTACGCCGACATGCTCGACACCGGCGAGGCGTGGCCCGGGGCGGTGACCTTCGGCGGGACACGGGCCACCAACATCGTCCATTGGGACGGCGAGACGCTCCACGTCATCGAGGCCAAGGGCGGCAGCTCCGCCTACGGCGACCGCCTGTCGAGCGTGGTGCGGCCGGGCCAGAGGATCTCCCAGACCGACCCGCAGTACCCGCGTGACGTGGCTGACGACATGATGGAATCGTCCCTGCGCGACGGGCGCAACGAGATCGGCGACGCCATCGACCGGGCGTACCGCCGGAGGGAGGTCCGCTACGTGAGCGTGCGGACGGGCGGCCGCGATGCGTTGTTCGCCGGTCAACCGACGACGGAGGTCGAGCACGTGTTCCTCGAGCCGGAGTAGAACGGAGGCCGATGCGCCGCTACGAGCACCAACCCGACCAGGAGTGGATCGAGCGCCGCTACGAGCGCAGCAGGGACGGCGTCGACGACGTGCGCCGCACCGTCGAGCGGGTCGGGCGCCAGAAGGGCAAGCCTGGGGTGTTCGGCGACGCCATGTTCACGGTGCTGCAGGCGGTCGCCTACGGCTGGGCCCTGGGCGAGCCGGTTGGCGGGCTACTGGCCTGGCTGGAGGAGGCGGCCGGGTGGGTGGACGAGGCCCTCGACCGGGGCCAGGCGCTCGACGACGGCCTCGCCGAGCGGTTCCTCTGGACCGCCACCCTGGCCGGGGCGTGGCCGGCGGCGGCCCGGGTGGCCGCCCTGGTCCCCGACCGGGTGGAGGGCCTGGAGGCGAGCGACCCCCTCTCCCGGCACTACCTGATCGGCCTGGCCGCCCTGGTGGGGGGCGACCTCGAAGGGGCGGCAGCGGCCGCCGGCGCCATGCGGGAGGCCCACGCCGACCCGACCGTGCCGCCCTACACCATCGACGCCTTCGCCCACCTCGACGAGGTGCTGGCGGCGGCCGCCGCCCGGGACCCCGGGGCGCTGAGCGGGGCGGTGGCGCGCCGCTCGGCGGCGGTGGCCGGGAAGTACGGGGCCTCCATCGAGGAGCGGCGCAACATGCACGGCCTGCTCGACCTGCGGGCCAGCGCCGTCGTCGCCTGCGCGGTGGCCGCCGGCGTGGTGCCCGAGGTGTCCAGCGACTACGTGGCCATCGAGCTGCTGGCCGGTCGCTGATGGGCTACACGCTCGAGCTGTGGGCGCTGCGCCTGCCCGCTTTGGAGGCGGAGCTGGCCTCGCCCACCATCGAGGCGGCGGCGGTGGAGGGCGACGACACCCTGCCCGCCGAGGTGGTCGAGCGCTGGGAGGACCTGGCCGGCCAGGTGGCCGCGGTGGTGGCCTCGGGCGGGGGCGAGGTGGCCGGCCTGCTGGCCGTGCACGTCCACGCCGTGGTGCGGGCCCTCGGCACCCACTACGGGGCGCTGGACCACACCTCGGGCGGGGGCGAGGAGTTCCGGCGCCGGTTCCTGCCCGGTCCCGCCGCCGCCCGCTACGGCCACGAGGCGGTGGCCAGGCTGGTCAACCGGCCCATCGCCGGGCTGTCGTGGGGCGACTACCCGGTGCTGGGCTGGCTCGGCAACGACGAGCTGGCACGAGCGGTGGCGTCGGCTGCCGCCCCGGCCGGCGACCTCGACGAGGCCAGCGAGGACGTCGGCCCCCTCGACGTGCTGGGCCGGGCCATGGCCCGGGCCGCCGCCGTGGGCGTCGACCTCGTCGGCGCCTACGGCTGACCCGTCGAGCGGCTGATCACCGAGGCATCCGGAGCAGGCTCCACCCGGCGTCGGCCGACTCGAGAACCGCACGAGTACCAGCGCCTCGCGGGCGCCCGGTAAGGACGGGAGCGGCCCAGCGGGCAGGCTCCTCGTGCAGTCGTCCAAACTCGAGCCGGCCCGACTGCTTTCGCCGGGAAGGCTCATGAGCGCAACGAGGCAGGATCCGTCGCGAGCCCGATGACCTTGGACACTCGGCACAAGTCGACGTCGTGTGCCAGGAGTACGGCGTCGTACCGCACGGCGACGGAGGCGATCATGCAGTCGACCAGCCCCCGGGGGGTGACGCCCGCACGACGGCAGCGCCGGTAGATGAGAGCCGCCGCGTGG
>JBOGHR010000673.1:0-4399 GCA_050744905.1 Acidimicrobiales bacterium | reverse complement strand
GTCCAGCCCCGCTACGGGAACCGCTTCGCCCCGCTCCTC
Organism: Acidimicrobiales bacterium; assembly: GCA_050744905.1. Classification (GTDB taxonomy): domain Bacteria; phylum Actinomycetota; class Acidimicrobiia; order Acidimicrobiales; genus DATLFN01. Next base: position 4,360 of record JBOGHR010000673.1, on the reverse strand, counting down.
GTCGCCTGGGGCGACCGCCAGGGCCTGGGCGCCGCCGCCGGCCTCGGCGGCGTCGTCTTCGTCGGCCTCGGCACCCCGGCGGCCCAGGCCGTGAGCGGGTTCGCCTACGTCGCCCAGGGGCTCCCGGGCGGCGACGAGCTCCAGATGGGCGTGCTGCTCCACGAGCTGGGCCACGCCGTCGGGCTCGACCACGTCGACGACACGGTGCAGGTCATGAACTCGGTGGGCGACGCCGGCCGCCCGCTGGCCCGGTACATCGACGGCGACCTGGCCGGCCTGGACCGCGTCGGGCGGCGGGCCGGCTGCCTGCCCCCGCTCCCCGGCCGCTAGCCACAGAGGAGATCCAGGTCGCGGCGGCCCCGCGGTACGGTGACCGCCGTGCGCCGCGCCGCCCTCGCCGCCGCCCTCGCCGTCGCCCTGTTCGCCGGCGCCTGCCAGTCCGGCCAGGACCCGACAGTGGGCGCCGGCGACCCCGACGCCACGTCGCCCGGCGCCTTCACCCCGCCCCAGGCGCCGCCCGTCAGCGCGCCGGCGGTGGCCGAGCGGGCCTACCTCACCGGGGTCACCGCCCAGGCGACCGAGGGTGGCGGCACCCGGGTGGTGTTCAACTTCGACCCCGTCGTGCCCGGCTACACGATCGACTACGTGGAGCGACCGGTCACCGAGGACGGGTCGGGCGACGAGGTCGCCGTCGACGGCGAGGCCCTCCTGGCGGTCCGCATGGAGAACGCGGCGGCGGCCCGCATCGACGGCGAGGCGGTGAGCCGCACCTACACCGGGCCCGGCCGGGTGGCGGCCAGCGGCACGCCCTCGGCCGTGATCGAGGTGGTGGACGCCGGCGACTTCGAGGGCGTGGTCACCTGGGTCCTGGGCCTGCGCCAGCGGGCCGACACCGTGTCGGTGTCGAGGCTCACCGGTCCGGCCCGGCTGGTGGTCGACGTCCCCGGGCCCGGCGCCGGCTGAGGGCCGGCCGGTGAACGACCCCGGTGAGGAGGCCGTTCACCCGCCGTCGCCGGCCACGCGCTCGTACAACGCCAGGTAGCGCTCGGTCAGGCGCTCCATCGACAGCTCGCCAGCCCGGGCCTCGCCGGCGGCGACCAGCTCGGCGGACAGCACGGCGTCGTCGAGGACGCGGCGCAGGGCGGCGGCCAGCGCGGCGGCGTCGCCCGGCGCCACCAGCAGGGCGTGCTCGCCGGGAACGGCCACGTTGCGGTACCCGGACAGGTCGCTGGCCACCACCGGCGTGGACGCCGCCATGCCCTCCAGCAGCACCACGCCGAACGACTCGCCGTGCAGCGACGGCGCGCACAGGACGTCGGCGCCCCGCAGGCGGGCCGCCACCTCGGCGTCGCTGATGCGCCCGAGCCACTCGAAGCGGGGATCGCCCTCCGTGCGCGCCCGCAGCTCGCCGGTCTGCGAGCCCTCCCCCGCCACCCACACGACCACGTCGGGGCCGAGGCCGGCCATGGCCTCGACGAGCACGCTCAGGCCCTTGCGGGGCTCGTGGCGCCCCACGAACAGGATGGTCGGGCCGGTCGTCGGCCACGGCGTGGCCTTGGCGAAGCGCTCGATCTCGATGCCGTTGGGCATGAGGTCGTAGGTGCCGCCCAGGGCGCGGGCGGCGGTGATCCGGGCGTCCTCCGACACGGCGCAGCGCACCGCCAGGCGGTGGGCCATGCGGGTGGTGACCGGGCGCCAGAACGTGTACGACAGCCCCATCCCGGCCCGGTGGAACGTCCCGACCATGGGCGCCCGGCAGAAGGCCAGGCTGGTCAGGGTGGGACCGGGGGCGAACGGCTCGTGGAGGTGGACGACGTCGAACGCCTCGTCCCGCAGGGCCCGCACGGTGCGCAGCAGGCACGCCGGGTCGGGGGCGAGGGGGGCGACCGACCCGTTGCCGGCCAGCGGCACCGAGTTGCCGAGGGGGGTGACGCCGGCGTCGGGCGGGGGCCCGTCGCACGGGGCCAGGACCCGGGTCTGGTGGCCCATGGCCCGCAGGGCGCGCGCCTGGGCCAGCACCTGGCCCTGCACGCCCCCGGGGTGCGTGAGGCTGTAGGGGCACACGAGCCCGATTCGCACCGCCCCACCGTAGTCGCCGGCCCCGTCCCGGCTCCGGGACCGGGGGCATCCGCCGCCGTCGCCCGCTCCGAAGAAGGTCTCGGACCACCGGTCGAGCACAGGAGGAGCCCGTGGCCGTACCAGTTCAGGTGAAGGGATGCCGACCACGCCTGCAGGTGGCAGGGGAAGGCAGGGAGCGAGGAGGAGCTGATGGCCAAGGTCAGCGACCACGTGCGCAAGGTGCACAAGGTCCACACCACGACCGACACCATCGCCAACTTCGTGAAGCAGAAGGTGCGCTCGACGTAGCGAGCGCCGCCCGCCGCCCCTGCCGTGCAGCGCGGCACGGCAGGCGGCGGCGGCCGCGAGCGGGTGGCCTGCGTCAGGGTCAACACGCGCGTCGAGGGAACCGCCGACTTCACGAACGAACACCGTCCAGGACGCGTTCTTCGGAGGGAGTGCTCCACGGGGAACCGTTCGTCTTCACGAGCACCGACCCGGTGACGGGGACGGCGACCTACGAGGGCGCGTCCCGTCCAGCCCGACGGCACGTTCGCCGACGACCTGACTGGGACCGTCTGCCTGACGCGGTGACGGGCCGGCCGGGGTGGCCGTCGCGACCGACGATCACTGCGACCAGGGCGTTCGAGGGCGGTCCTGCGCGACCCCGTCGATCACGAGGTCGACCCGCTCGTCGAAGAACGCGACGAGCCCGGTGATGCGCGGGCACTCGACGACGGGCTCCCGGTACGTCCAGGCCACGTCCCGGTGCAGGGTGTCGCCGATCCGCACCGACCAGTACGCCGCCGTCCCCTTGTAGGGGCACCGGCTCACGGTGTCGGACGGCACGAGCAGCTCCTGGCGGACGTCCTCGAGCGGCAAGTACCACCGGGTCGGCAGGGTCGTCTCGAACAGCGCGTGCGGCCGGCGGGAGTCGGCGACCGTCGCTCCGTCGGCCAGGACGACGACGTGGCGCTCGCTCGGCAGCACGTCGACGCGCTTCGTCGTGTCCCGGGCGTGGACGTGGACCTCCAGCGCCTCCTCGAACCAGGAGAGGCCCGCGTCCCAGCCGAAGGTGTAGTACCCGTCGAGCGCCTCCAGGGGCGCCCGCGGGCCCCGGAAGAGCTGCGCGGCGGCAGGAAGCACCCGGTCGCCGGCGCGGACGTCGTGATCGACGAGGAAGGCCTCGGCGTCGGCCGGTGTGCCGGCACGCGGACGCAGCAGGTCGGTGCGCACGTCCTCCGGAGGAAGGCAGTAGGTGGGAAGCCGCCCCGGTCCGTACCAGGCCAGGAGCAGGGCGCGCCGGCTGTCGGCGATGCCCACGGAGCCGCCCCGCACGCGGATCCACCGGGGGGACAGTTCGACGCGAGGCGCCGGCAGCTCGATCGTCCACGAGGCGGGATCCGGCACGCCACGAGCGTAGGCGCCAACCGCGGCGGCGCACCCTCCGGCTACCGCAGGTCGCTGGGCCAGTTGGGCTGGAGGAGGTGCCACTGGTGGGGCGCCCGGCGGATGAGGGCCTCGAGGTGGCGGGCGAGGTCCTGGGTGAGGCGGGCGACGTCGTCGCGCAGGCGGCCGTGGCGGGTGGTGTCGAGGGGGGCGCCCATGACGGCGTGGTGGCCCCCGCCCTCGGTGTGGTACACGGCGCTGGGGAGCAGGGCGGCGCCCGTGCGCAGCGCCAGCGTGGCCGGCCCGCCGGGCAGCGTGGTGCGCTCGCCGAAGAACTCGACGTCCACGCCGGTGCCGCCGATGTCGCGGTCGCACACCAGGGCCACCACCCCGTTCTCCCTCAGCCGGCGCAGCGTGGCGTTGCCGGCGCCCGGGCCGAGGGGGAGCACCTCCAGGCCGAGGGAGCGGCGCAGGGCGACGAACCACTCGAACAGCTCGGGCGGATCCACCGGTTCGACCACGGCCACCATACGGTAGCCGAGCGACGCCAGCCACGCCCCGCCGAAGTCCCACCCGCCCAGGTGGGGCAGGGCCAGGATCACGCCCCGGCCGGCGGCCAGGCCGGCGTCGACGTTCTCCAGCCCCTCCGAGGTGGTGGACGCGGCCAGCGCGGCCGGCGGCGTCCCCGGCAGGCGGAACGACTCGGCCCAGTAGCGGGCGTAGGAGGCGAACGAGCGCCGCACCTCCCGGTGGAGGCGGCGGCCCTCCAGGCCGGGACCGTGGACCCGGCGCAGGTGGCCGGCGAGCACGGCCCGCCGGCCGCCCATGACCGACGCCATCACGGCGCCGGCCGGGCCGGTCAGGCGCTCGAGGGCGGCAGCGGGAAGAGCCCGGGCCACCGCGGCGCCGAGAC
>JBOGHR010000672.1:0-2013 GCA_050744905.1 Acidimicrobiales bacterium | reverse complement strand
GCTCTACGCCGCCGCCCTAGTCGTGTCGGCCTATGTCCTCCTGGTGGGGCGCCGCCCGCCGTGGCCGGCCGCCGCCGTGGCGGCCCTCGCCGTCGCCCTCGGCCTCCTCGCCCACGCCGGCGTGGTGTTCACCCTGGTCCCCCTGGCCGCCGTCGTCCTGGCCCGCCGCACCCGGCCCTTCTCCTCCGGTGTGCTGGCGGGAGCGGCGGTGGTGGTGGTCCTGCTCGGCCCGTGGTGGGCCTACGGGCGGCTCTACGACCCGCCCGGCAACCGGTTGACGAAGTGGCACCTGGCCGGCTCCCCGCCCGTCGACGATCGCTCACTGATCCAGGCGCTGGTCGACTCCTACTCGGCGACCGAGGGGTCGGTGATCGTCCGCAACAAGGTCGACAGTCGCCCGCCCCCTGCCCCGCTGGTCCGACGTGCGCGACGGGGGAGCGGAGCGGTTCCGCCAGCGGGAGTTCCGGTCCATGGCGTGGGCCCTGGGCCCCCTCAACCTGGGCTGGGTCACGCTCGCCGCCGGGCTGGCCCGCAACCGGCGGGCGCCGCCCCCCGGGTGGCGGCCGGCGGTCGCCATGGTCGGTCTGGGGGTCGCCGCCGTGGTGGTGTGGGCGCTTATGATGTTCGGCCCGGGCACCACGGCCATCCACCACGGCTCCTACGCCACCATGCTCCTCATCTGGGTGGGGCTGGCCGGGGCAGTGGGCTCCCGCTCGTCCCGCTGGGCGGCCGCCCTCGCCGCGGTGCAGGTCGCCTGGTTCGTCGCCGTGTGGGCTCGCGACCTTCCCGGCCCTGCCGGCCCCATCAGGGGCGGTGACGCGGCGGTGGCCGTCGCCGCCGGCGCCCTCCTGCTCGGGATCCTCGGGCGGGTGGCGGCGGCCGAGCGGGCGACACTCGAGCCCGGCCAGCGCCCCCCGGGCGGCGCCCCCGGGTTCCGGACGGAGACCTTCAGCCGTCGGCCCCGGCCGCCGGCTGACGGCGGCGTCGTACGATCCGGCGGTGACGACCACCGTCATCGTCGTGTCCCACCTCCCGCACCGGTGGCTGGGGCCCTGCCTGGAGTCGGTGCTCGGCCAGGCCGGGGAGGTGGTGGTGGTCGACAACGGCTCACCCGGGGGCGAGGTGGGCGTTGCCGCCCGGGCCGCCGGTGCCCGGGTGGTGCGGCTGGAGGCCAACGCCGGCTTCGCCGGGGGCGTGAACGCCGGGGTGGCGGCCGCCCGGGGCGACGTCGTCGCCCTCCTCAACGACGACGCCATGGCGGAGCCGGGGTGGCTGGCCTCGGCCGAGCGGGCGCTGGGCCACCCCACCGTCGCCGTGGTGGCCCCCAAGATGGTGTTCGCCCTGCCCTACGCCGAGGTCCGCTTCGACGACGATCCCCGCGTGGTGGGCCACGATCCCCGGCCCCTCGGCCGGGCCATCCGCTCGGCGACCATCGCCGGGACCGACGTCCTCGACCGGCTGGTGGGCCCGGGCATCCACGGCCTGGAGCGCGGCGTGCTCGACGGCCGGGAGGGACGGTGGCGGTGGACGGCCGGCCGGGAGCCCTTCCGGCTGGCCCTGGAGCCGGGATGGGACCCCGCCGACCTGCGCATCGACGGCGAGCCGGCGCCCGTGGTGGGGCAGGTCCACCTCGTCAACAACGCCGGGTCGTACCTCAGCACCCACGGGTGGGCGGGCGACTACGGCTACCTGAGCCCCGACGACGGCCGCTTCGACCGGCCGGCCGAGCGCTTCGGGGCCTGCGCCGGCGCCATGGTCACCCGGGCCGAGACGCTGGCCCGGGTGGGGCCGCTGGAGGCCTCGTTCTTCGCCTACTACGAGGACGTGGACTGGTGCTGGCGGGCCCGCCTGGCCGGCCTGCGGGCCGTGTACGAGCCGGCGGGCGTGGTCCGCCACGTGGGCAGCGTCACCAGCGGCGGGCCGCTGGCGCCGGCGGTGAAGGCCCTGGCCGCCCGCAACCGCCTGCTCACCCTGGCCCGCAACGCGCCGCTGACCGTTGCCGCGGCCGAGGTG
>JBOGHR010000671.1:0-4498 GCA_050744905.1 Acidimicrobiales bacterium | reverse complement strand
AGCTGGCGGTGGTGGGCGCCGACCCCCTCTCCGACCTGGCGGTGGTGCGGTGCGCGGCCCGGGGGCTGGCGCCCGCCACCCTGGGCGACGCCGACCGGCTCCGGGTGGGCCAGCTCGTCGTCGCCGTGGGCAACCCGCTGGGCTACGCCGGGTCGGTGAGCGCCGGGGTGGTGAGCGGGCTGGGCCGGTCGATGGCGGCGCGATCGGGGCGGCACACCAGGCTGGTGGAGAACGTCGTGCAGACCGACGCCTCCCTGCACCCGGGCAACTCCGGCGGCGCCCTGGCCGACGCCTCGGCCCAGGTGGTCGGCATCAACACCGCCCTCGTCGGGCCCATGGTGGGGCAGGGGTTGGGCATGGCGGTGCCCGTGAACGCCACCACCCGCGCCATCGTCGGGGCCCTGATGCGCGACGGGAGGGTTCGCCGGGCCTACCTGGGCATCGCCGGCGGCAGCCGGCCGCTGCCGCCCCGGGCCATCCCGGTGGTGGGGCGGGAGCGGGGGCTGGAGATCGTCTCGGTGGTGGCCGCCAGCCCGGCCGCCGCCGCCGGCCTGCGGCCCGAGGACATCGTGGTGGAGCTGGACGGCCAGCCGGTGGAGGACGTGGGCGACCTCCAGCGGCTCATGGTCTCGGACCGCATCGCCCGGCGCGTCCCCCTTCGCTACGTGCGGGGCGGGCGGGTGGAGACGGCGGCCGTGACGCCCGTCGAGCTGGCTCCCGAGTAAATAGGTCACCGAAACGGTGACCTGTTTACTCGGGGTGGGGGGCGGGGGTCAGCCGGTGAGGAGCTCCCGGGCGCCGGTGTCCACCGAGGGGTGGCGCAGCTTCGACATGGCCCGGGACTCGATCTGGCGGATCCGCTCGCGGCTGAGGTTCAGCCGCTCGGCCACCTCGCCCAGGCTCTGGGGGCCGCCCCGGTCGAAGCCGAAGCGCAGGCGCAGGATCTCCCGCTCCCGCTCGTCGAGGATCGACAGCAGGCGGTTGATCTCGGCCGGCATGACCGCGGCCAGGACCTCCTCGGCCGGCGAGGCGGCGTCGGGGTCCTGCACGACGTCGCACAGCTCGGCGTCCCGGTCCTCGCCCAGGGGCTCGAACAGCGAGCGCAGCTCGCTGGGGAACCGCAGCGCCTCCACCACCTTGGCCGGCGTGACCCCCAGCTCGGAGGCCACCTCGTCGATGGTCGGCGTGCGGGCCAGCTCCATCTGGAGGCGGGTCTGGGTCTTGAGGACCCGGGCCATCGTGTCGCCGGCGTGCACCGGCAGGCGGATGGTGCGGGCGGTGTTGGCCACGCCCCGCTGGATGGCCTGTCGGATCCACCAGGTGGCGTAGGTGGAGAACTTGAAGCCCTTCTTGTGGTCGAACTTCTCCACCGCGTGGATCAGCCCGAAGTTGCCCTCCTGGATGAGGTCGAGCAGGGGCAGCCCGCTGGACTGGTAGCGCTTGGCGATCGAGACCACCAGGCGCAGGTTGGCCTGGATGAACCGCTCGGTGGCGCGCTGGCCGGCCAGCACCGCCCGGCGCAGCTCGCGCTTGCGGTGGGGGGTCATCGGTGCCTTGGCGGCGAGCTCCTGGGCGGCGGCCCGGCCCGCCTCGATGGCGGTGCCGAGACGCTGCTCGTCGGCCTTGGTCAGCAGCTCGTGGCTGCCGATCTCGTTCAGGTAGACGTGCAGGAGGTCTTCGCTGGAGTCGTGGTCTTCGCGGGATGCCATGGTTCGTCTCTTCTTCAGGTGCTTCGGACGCTCCGCCGTCCGACTCCGGTCCTTCGACCCGGCGGGACTGCGGTGCGAGGAGTCAACGGCCCCGGGGGGTCTGGTCGTTCCCGATGGCCGTGCGCGAGCCGGCGGCTCGCATCAAGCTTCCCAGCCGCGGGCGGGTTGTGCCAGCCGGAAACCCTCCCCGGTGTCGTCAAGATGTCTCAAGCGAGGCTTTCGATGGGGCCTGGGCCCCCGTGGCGAACGTACCACTCGTAGCCGTACACCGCGGCGAACGCCTCGGTGGGCAGCCGCATGGCCGACGCCGTCTCGGGGATCTGGCTGGCGTGGGCGGTCATGGCCCGGCGCTTGACGGCCAGCACGTCGCGCACGTCGACGACCGTCGACACGGCCACGGTGGGCAGGCCGAGCCCGGTGCCGGCCAGGCCCAGCTCCCGCCGGTGCCCGCCCGCCTCCACGACCAGGTGGGTCTCCACGAAGTGCAGGTACTCCCGGTCGACGGTCGCCTCGTAGCGGACGGGGACGCCGGCCCGCTCGGCCGCCGCCGTCCCCACCTCCCAGGCCTTCACGTGGTCGGGGTGGCCGTAGATGCCGTGGTCGTCGTACGTGACCAGGGCGGCCGCCCGCTCGGCGGCCAGCACCCGGGCGACCGCCTCGGCCACCGGTGCGGCGGCGGCGGCGGCGAACGCCTGCGGGTGCCGGTTGTCCGGGTGGCCGGCCATGCCCGAGTCCCGGTAGCCGAGGAGCTCCACCCGGGCGATTCCGAGGATCTCGGCGGCGGCCCGGGTCTCGTCCAGCCGGTGATCGCGCAGCCGGGCGTCGTCGCCCTCCATCACCGGCAGCCCCAGCTCGCCGCCCGTCGCCAGGACCAGGACGACGCGCCATCCCGCCGCGGCCAGCTTCACCATCGTGCCCCCGGTGAAGATCGCCTCGTCGTCGGGATGGGCGTGGAGGAACACCACCGTCCGGCGGTCGGGCCCGGCCACGGCGACCGACCCTAGAGCCCGGCCTGCCGGCTGGAGCGGCTTAGGGCGCCCTGGTTAGGATCGCCGCCCATGACCATCAAGAGCGGTAGCCACAGCATCGGCCCCGAGAACGGCAAGCTGACCGTCAACACCTACGTCGGCGGCATGGGCTCCAAGGCCGGCCACGACCTCGTCCTCGAGGTCACCCGGTGGCGGGGGACGGTGAGCGTCGACGCCGACAACCCGGCAGCCACCACCATCGAGGTGTCGATCGACCCCCGGTCCTTCGGGATCCTCCAGGCCACGGGCGGCATCAAGGCCCTGTCGGACAAGGACCGCGGCGAGATCGTCGCCAACGCCGACAAGACGCTGAGCACCGGCAAGTACCCCGAGATCGCCTTCCGGTCGACCGCCGTCAGCGGCCGGGCCCCGTCGCTGGCGCTCAAGGGCGACGTCACCATCAGCGGGAGCACCCGCCCCGTCACCCTCGACGTCGACGTCCAGGACGGGCCGGGCGAGACCCGCCTGACCGGGCGCACCAAGCTCACCCACTCGGACTTCGGGATCAAGCCCTACTCGAAGATGGGCGTGCTCAAGATCAAGGACGAGGTCGACGTCGAGGTCACCGTCTCCCTGCCCTCCGCCTAGCGCGTCCGAGGACCGGCGCGCCGCCGGCCGGCCCTCACAGAGCGCGGACGGGGCCGCGCAGGCGGATCGCCACCGCCGCCGGAGCGGGCAGCTCGGGGACGGGCGGGGGCGGTGGCACCTTGAACGAGGCCAGGGCGTGCGCCGTCCCGGCCTCGCACATCAGGTTCCCGTCGAAGCCCTGGTGCGGGTACTGGACCATCCACGGCACCCCGCCGCCAAAGCTCGGTCCGTGGCGGCACGCCGCCGCCGCCTGGTCGACGTTGCTCGGTCCCGCCACCCAGTTGGGCAGGCCGGGGGCGAAGTCGCCCACGATCACCCCCCACTGGTAGGACGTCGAGTAGGCGCCGACCTCGATCCCGTGCCGTCGCAGGGCGTCGATGCCGCCCTGCACGACCCGGGCGTTCAGGGCCTTGTCCCCCGACCAGCGGTTGGCCGTCTCGACGTCGAGCCACCACATGGGCGCCGACACGTCCCGGGCCGTCGCCTCCGCCACGGCGTGCGACACCCCCTGGTACCCCCACTGGTACATCTGGCAGCCGAGGTCGTCGAGGGCGCAGTGCTCGGCCATCCGCGCCGCCACGTGGGGCTCGGCCGCCTTGGACGGCCAGTTGACGTTCACGTAGAGCCCGCCCAGGGTGCCGCCCTGGGTCGACCAGCGGTGCTGGTGGACCAGGCACGGGTTGATGTCCCAGAGGTGGCCGTCGGTGACGCCGACGATGGCGTAGCCGGCATGGCCGCCGGGGAGCGGCCGGCCGCACTGGGGCCAGGAGATGTCCCAGCCGAAGGTGCTCGACAGGCCCGACGTCGTCGAGGCGACGGTGGTCCCGATCCCCGAGGCGATCCCCACGACGGGACGGCGGATGGAGGAGTCGGCCGCCGAGCCGTAGAACCCGGCGTCGCCGTAGGCGAACACCCCGCCGTCGCCGGCGGCCAGCCAGTACCCGTCGCCCCCCGGCGTGGAGGCGATCCCGACCACAGACCCGTTGCCCGCCTGCCCGAGGGCCGAGCCGTGGTAGCCGGCGTCGCCGTAGGCGAACACCCCGCCGTCGGCGGCCGCCAACCGGTAGCCGCGGCCCGACGGCGTGGGGGCCAGGTCGACGACCGCCCGCCGGAGGTCGACGTCGGTGGGCGTGCCGAGCCAGGCGGCGTCGCCGAAGGCGAACACCCCGCCGT
>JBOGHR010000670.1:0-1634 GCA_050744905.1 Acidimicrobiales bacterium | reverse complement strand
CCCCGCAACCTTCGGGTTGCGGGGCCTCTCCGCTTCCGGCGGCGAGAGGGTCCGGACCGACCGCGGGGACAGGGAGGGGAGGACGTGGGCAGCGCAGCAGGAGGCGACGGTCGGCGGTGGCGGTCGTCGTCCCGGGCCCTGGTCGGCGCCGCCCTCCTGGCCCTGGGCGCCGGCAGCCACCTCATGGGCTCGTCGCTGCCCACCGCCTCGGCTCGTGTGGTGGGCGGCAACCTCCCCGTCGGGGCGTCGGCGACCGACCCCTCCGACATCACCGCCAACAACTCCCCCAGCCTGGCCCGCAACCCCCGTCGTGCCGGCAACCTGGCGGTGGCCAACCGCGTCGACGCACCCCGGTTCTCGTGCGCCCTGCACGCCTCCTTCGACGGTGGCGCCACCTGGCGGCACACCGAGATCCCCTTCCCCGAGGGCGAGGAGCTGCCCGCCCGGTGCTTCGCCCCCGACGTGGCGTTCGGCGCCGACGGCACCCTGTACCTGTCGTTCGTGACGCTGGCGGGCAACGGCAACACACCCAACGCGGCGTGGCTGGTGACCTCGGGCGACGGCGGCGCCACCCTGGGCGAGCCCTCCTTCCTGGTCGGCCCCCTCGCCTTCCAGGTCCGCCTGGTCGCCGACCCGACCGACGCCACCCGCCTGTACCTGACGTGGGTGCAGGCGTCGGCCGTGGGCCTGTACGCGTTCGCCGACGACGACAACCCGATCATGTTCTCCCGCTCCCTCGACCGCGGGTCGTCCTGGAGCGCCCCGGCGCCGGTGACTTCCCGGGCCCGGCCCCACGTGCTCGCCCCCTCCCTCGCCGTCGGCCCCGGCGGGCGCCTCCACGTCCTGTACCTGGACCTGGGCGACGACGCCCTCGACTACCGGGGGGGCCACGAGGGACACGGCGGCGAGCCCTACCCCGGCGAGTGGAGCCTCGTGCACGCCCGCTCGACCGACGGGGGGTCCACCTGGGTCGAGACCGTCGTGGACGACGCCGTCGTGCCGATCGAGCGGTTCATCGTCTTCCTGCCGCCGTCGCCGTCGCTGGCCGTCGACCGCGCCAGTGGCCGCGTCTACGTCGCCTTCCACGACGGCCGGCTGGGCGATCCCGACGTGTGGATCTGGGTCTCGGAGGACGGCGGGGCGAGCTTCGCCCCCCCGCGCCGGGTCAACGACACCCCCCGTCGTGACGGCACCTCGCAGTACCTCCCCCGCCTGGCCGTGGCGGCGGGCGGCAGGGTCGACGTCGTCTACTACGACCGCCGGGCCGACGGGCGCGACGTCATGAACGACGTGTCGCTCCAGTGGTCCACCGACGGCGCCCGCCGCTTCGAGCCCCGGGTGCGCCTGAGCGACCAGGCCTTCGACTCCCGCATCGGGCCGGGCGCCGAGCGGGGCCTGCCCGACATCGGGAGCCGGCTGGCGCTGGTGTCCTCGGAAGAGGAGGCCGTGGCCGTGTGGGCCGACACCCGGGGGGGCACCAGCGCCTCGGGCGAGCAGGACCTGGCCCGGGCCGCCGTGGCCTTCTCCGAGGGGTCGCCCCTGCGCCGGCCCCTCCGGTCGGCCGGCCTCCTCGTCGCCGCCGTGGGGGGCCTCCTCGCCGCCTGGGCCCTGCTGGGCGCCGCCCGTCCCCGGCG
>JBOGHR010000669.1:0-1582 GCA_050744905.1 Acidimicrobiales bacterium | reverse complement strand
GCGCCGCCCGCCCTGGTGGCCGGCGGCGAGGGGGCGCCGCTGTCGTCCGCCGAGCGGCGGCTGCTGTTCCAGGCCGCCGCCGACGGCCCCAGCCCCCTCTACAACGTGCCGGTGGCCCTGGAGCTGTCGGGGCGGTTGGACGCCGACGCCCTCGACGCGGCGGTGGGCGACGTGGTGGCCCGCCACGAGGCCCTGCGCACCGTGTACGTGGGCCTCGACGCCGACCCCGCCCCCCGGGTGCTCGACCCCGCCGAGGCGCCGGTGACCCTTCTGCGCCGGGAGGTGGGCGACGACGCCGTGGACGCGGCGGTGGCGGCCGCCGCCCGCCACTGCTTCGACCTGGGGGCCGAGGCCCCCCTGCGGGCCGAGCTGCTCGCCGCCGGGCCCGACCGCCACGTGCTGGTGCTGGTGGCCCACCACATCGCCGTCGACGAGTGGTCGCTGGCCCAGCTGATGGCCGACCTGGCCGGCGCCTACCGGGCCCGGTGCCGGGGCCGGGCGCCGGGGTGGGCGCCGCCGCCGGTGCGCTACCGGGACTACGCCCGCTGGCAGCGGGCCGCCCTGGGCGACCACGACGACCCTGCGTCGCCCGCCGCCGCCCAGCTCGCCTACTGGCGCGCCACCCTGGCCGGCGCCCCCGCCGAGCACGGCCTGCCCACCGACCGCCCCCGGCCCCCGGTGGCCTCCCACCGGGGGGCCACGGTGTCGTTCCGGGTGCCGCCCGAGGTCTACGCCCCGCTGGCCGCCGTGGCCCGGCGGGAGGGGGCGAGCATGCTCATGGTCTTCCACGCCGCCCTGGCCGCCCTCCTCGCCCGCCTCGGCGGGGGGGACGACGTGGTGGTGGCCACGCCGGTGGCGGGCCGGGCCGACCAGGCCCTCGACGAGGTGGTGGGGTTCTTCGTCAACACGGTGGTCCTGCGCACCGACGTGTCCGGCGACCCCTCCTTCGCCGAGCTGGTGGCCCGGGTGCGGGCCGGCGACCTGGCGGCGTTCGACCACCAGGACGTGCCCTTCGAGGCGGTGGTGGAGGCGCTCAACCCGCCCCGCTCGCCCGCCCGCCACCCGCTGTTCCAGGTCATGGTGGCCCACGGCTACGCCGGCGACGAGGCCCCCTGGGAGGCGCTGGAGGTGCGCCGGCGCCCGGTGGGCACGGCGACGGCCAAGTTCGACCTCGCCTTCAGCTTCGTGGAGGAGGCCGACGGGTCGGCCACGGGGGGCGAGATCGAGTACGCCACCGAGCTGTTCGACGCCGCCGGCGTCGAGCGCCTGGCCCGGCGCCTGGTGCGCCTGCTCGAGCAGGTGGCGGCCGACCCCGACCTGGGGGTGGGGGCGGTGGAGGTCCTCTCGCCGGCCGAGCGCCACCAGGTGGTGGAGGCCTGGAACGACACGGCGGTGGCGGTCGAGCGGGCCCCCCTGGGCGAGCTGTTCGAGCGCCAGGTGCGCCGCTGCCCCGAGGCGGTGGCGGTGGTCGACGGCGGCGTGTCCCTCACCTACGCCGACCTCGACGCCCGGGCCAACCGCCTGGCCCGGGCCCTGGTGTCGGCCGGCGCCCGCCCCGAGGCCAGCGTGGGGGTGGCCATGG
>JBOGHR010000668.1:0-17199 GCA_050744905.1 Acidimicrobiales bacterium | reverse complement strand
GGCCTGCTCGTCGAGGAGCTGAACGCCAAACCAGCACACCCACTCGGGGACCGCCGACCCATCACCTACCGTGTCGAGGGGCTCTCGGCTTGACCTGTGTCGCTGCCGCTACTGCCGGAGATCTGGGTCTTCGATCAGCAGGCCCGGCCCCTCGCCGGGTTCGTAGCCGAACATCGCGGCCGCCGCGGGGTTCCATAGCGTGATGCGGCCGGTCGATGCGTCTCCGACGATGACCGCGTCGGGGACCACGCTGAACAGCTTGCCGATCCCGAACTCGGCTTCGGGGCGGGCGGTAAGGTCTTGGTAGAGAATAGTCCGCGCGTATAAGAAGAGGGTCCGATAGTCTGACGGGCGTGCGGGAGTTCGTCGTCACAGACCAGGGGTTGACGACGATGTTGTCCACGGTGATGCCGCACCTCGACGAGCGCCAACGACGGATTCTGAGCGGCTCGGTGGCGAGGCTGGTGGGCCGAGGGGGGATCGCTGCGGTGGCCGAGGCGACGGGGATGAGCCGCTCCACCCTGCAAAAGGCGGTGGGCGAGATTGACGCCGGCGTGGAAGTCACCGCCCGGGTGCGCCCGCCCGGGGCCGGGCGGCCGAAGGCCATCGACGCCCAGCCCGGCCTGCTCGTGGCCCTTGACGAGCTGGTGGAGCCCGAGAGCCGGGGCGACCCGATGTGCCCGTTGCGCTGGACCACCAAGTCGACTCGAGCGCTGGCGCGCGAGCTCGTCGCCCAGGGCTTCCAGATCTCGCATGTGACCGTGGCCCAACTGCTGCAACAGATGGGCTACAGCCTGCAGGCGCCGGCCAAGGAGAACGAGGGCGCCCAGCACGCCGACCGTGACGCGCAGTTCCGTCACCTCAATGCCCAGGTCCAGGCGCACCTGAGCGCCGGCCAGCCGGTCATCAGCGTCGACACGAAAAAGAAGGTGCGACACGAGGTCGCACGTGGCGAGCGAACTCGCAGATCGGAGGTCCGGCCTATGCCGGTTGCGTAGCTCCAGGCCAGTGCTCGATGGCCTGGCCCCGCCCTCGACGTGCGTCGCCGCAACGGCGGGGTGCGAAGCTCGGGGGGAAGCCGAAGGACCCCTGCTCCATCCGGGGGTCACGGGCAAGGGGCAGACCGGACGGGTGAACGTAGTGAACCTCCGTTGATGTCTCGTTATGCGTGAGCCTCGTTCGATGGGTTGTGGTGACGGGGTGTAGGGGCTGGCCGCTGGAAAGCGGCAGGCGCCGGCCGGGGATTTTTTGTCGGCCGGGTGAGCACCGCCGCCCCCGGGATACAGGAGGCACCCACCCCGGTCGCATCTCGTGCGTGTGGAACGTGGGAACCCCGACGGGGTCCGGCCGCGAGGCCGGTAAGCCGACCGCAAGGAAGGCCCAGCCCCCCAGCGGGGGTCGGATGACCTGGGAAGCGAACGCCGGTGGCCGAAAGGCGACAGGAAACCGGGACGCACATGGCCGGCCCTCCGCCGGTCGTCCCGCACAACTGGCCGGATACGGGCGGGTGCCCGGACCCGAAAGGGTGCTGACGCGGGTCAGGTGAGCCGGTGAGGCCAAGATGATCGAAGATCCCGGAACCGAAGGACAAGTTGGGCATCACCGCGACGCAGTCGCGGTGATGAACGGACCGGAGGACGATGATCTCGATTGGGGGTCGATCGACTGGCCCCACGTCGAGGACGAAGTACGGCGTCTGCGGCAACGCATCTTCACCGCATCGCAGGCAGGGGACCTCGCAAGGGTCCGCAACTTGCAGAAGCTGATGCTTCGCTCACGAGCCAACGCGCTTTGCAGCGTGCGGCGGGTGACCGAGGTAAACGCTGGCCGCAAGACGGCGGGCATCGACGGCAAGGTGGTGGTGACCGCCCCCGGCAAGGCCGCATCGGCCGACCGGGTACGTCGCCGGACCAGCTCCGTCGCCGCCCAACCCGTCAAGCGGGTGTACATCCCGAAGGCAAACGGGAAACAGCGCCCGCTCGGCATCCCGGTGATTGTGGACCGCGTGCGCCAAGCGCAGGTGGTCAACGCACTGGAGCCCGAGTGGGAGGCACGGTTCGAGCCGAAGTCCTACGGCTTCCGCCCGGGTCGTGGCTGCCATGACGCGATCGAGGCCATCTTCCACGTGGCGAGGGGTCCCAACCCGAGCCGGCGGTGGGTGCTCGACGCCGACCTGGCAGCGGCGTTCGACCGGATCGACCATGACCGGCTCCTGTCCCATCT
Organism: Acidimicrobiales bacterium; assembly: GCA_050744905.1. Classification (GTDB taxonomy): domain Bacteria; phylum Actinomycetota; class Acidimicrobiia; order Acidimicrobiales; genus DATLFN01. The sequence continues at coordinate 14,976 of JBOGHR010000668.1, read as the reverse complement.
CGGCTCGTTCCCCGCCAGGGCACAGGTCGAGGGCTGGCTGAAGGCGGGCGTGGTCGAACAAGGTCGGCTCAGCCCGACCGAGGAGGGAACTCCCCAGGGCGGGGTGGTCAGCCCGTTGTTGTTGAACGTGGCGCTGCACGGGATGGAGCAGGCCGCCGGGGTCCGTTACCAGCTCACCGGGGTTCATGCCGGTGAGCTGCGGCGCGACTCGCCGGTGCTGATCAGGTACGCCGACGATCTGGTCGCCCTGTGCCACAGCCAGGCCCAGGCCGAGCAGGTCAAGGAACGGCTGGCCGAGTGGCTGGCGCCCAGGGGGCTGGTCTTCAACGAGGAGAAGACGCGCGTCGTCAACCTCGACGAAGGCTTCGACTTTTTGGGGTTCACCGTCCGCCGCATGAGCGGCAAGCTGCTGATCAAACCCTCCAAGGCGGCCCTGAGACGTCACCGCCACCGGCTCCGCGACGAGATGCGCTCTCTGCGCGGTGCCAACGTGGCGACGGTGTTGAGGCGGCTCGTCCCCATAGTGCGGGGATGGGCCAACTACTACCGGACGGTGGTGTCCAGCGAGATGTTCTCGGCGCTGGACCGTCATCTATGGCGGCTCACCTACAAGTGGGCCAAGTACAGCCACCCGAAGAAGTCGAAGCGCTGGGTCGTGAACCGGTACTTCGGCAGGTTCAACAAGTCCCGGCAGGACCACTGGGTGTTCGGCGACCGCAACAGCGGCGCCTACCTGGTGAAACACGCCTGGACGAAGATCGTCCGACACCAGATGGTCAAGTCCGCGTCGTCACCCGACGACCCGGCCCTGGCCGAGTACTGGGCCAATCGGCGCCGTCGAGCAGCACCCCCACCACTGGACAACCTCAGCCTGCGGCTGCTTCAGTCGCAGCGGGGCGCCTGTCCGGTGTGCGGGGAGCTTCTCCTCTACGCCGATCACCCGCCGCAGAGCCCAGCCGAGTGGGAGCAGTGGGTGCGCACCACCGCCAAGGCGGTGGCCAAGCAATACATCGCCTGCCAGGAGCACGGCACGTCGGGCGTGCGAACCACTCTGCGTCTCATACATGCCCCCTGTCGCCCGAACTCTGCGCGGACGACGACGGGCCAACTGCAACGCCGGCGAGCCTGTGGGCTTGCTTGAGCCGGATGCGCGGAAACGTGCACGTCCGGTTCTGAGGGGGCCCGGGCGCAGCAATGCGCCCGGGCTACCCGTCGAGGTCGTCGGGAACCTCAAGAACGGCGGACGAGAATGGCAGCCAGCCAAGGCGCCGGTGCGGGTCGACGTGCACGACTTCCCCGATCCCGAGGTCGGCAAGGCCGTTCCCTACGGCGTCTATGACATGGCAGCTAACGAGGGCTTCGTAGTCGTGGGCGATGACGGCGACACCGCCGAGTTCGCCGTGGCCAGCATCCGGCGGTGGTGGGACCAGGTCGGCAAGGTCGCCTACCCGAGCGCCACTCGCCTGCTCATTACCGCCGACGCCGGCGGGTCCAACGGCTACCGCACCCGCCTGTGGAAGGTGGAACTGTCGAAGCTGGCCGCCGAGACCGGCGTCGAGATCACCGTCTGCCACTTCCCCCCGGGCACCTCGAAGTGGAACCGGATCGAGCATCGGCTCTTCTCGGCCATCTCGATGAACTGGCGGGGCCGCCCTCTCACGAGCCACCAGGTCATGGTCGAGCTGATTGCCGCGACCACCACGACGACCGGCCTGAAGGTCCGTGCCCAGCTCGACCAGGGCTACTACCCGACGGGGATCAAGGTGACCGACAAGCAGCTCGGCGCTGTTCCCCTCACCAAGCACGACTTCCACGGTGACTGGAACTACACGATCTCACCGTCGCCACTCGGTGAATAACAGCCATGTTATTTACTTCCGAGCCCTAACGTCGCCTTGATGTGTGGCGGGCTCCTCTTTGGCCATCGATCTAGGCCGCGAGAGTCCACGCGAGCAGCGCTCTCATTACCCAGGGCGGTGCGACTCGTGCCAAGTTCCCTCCACGACCAAGGTGTCGCACTTCGGTACGCCGCCATACCTGAATGAACACTCCTCTGCACTGAGTTCGCCACGCATCCACCGCCGCCTGTCGAGTCCGATGCCGCCTCAGGACTTCGCCAGTAGAGGGATTCACGATCTCGTACACGGCGCCGGCTCGTGCCACCTCGACAGTCTGCCCTGCCCGAACGCGTCCAGCGAATGCCCTCCTGCCCCCGAGCGAGTGTCAGCCGGGCGCACCACTCCCGCACGCCTGCGGCGCGAGGCAACGCCGTTGCGCGGTCGCTAACCTTCCAAGGGCACGCATTCATTCAGGCCACCAAACGGGGCCTTGGCTGAGGCGACGATCGCGAAGAGCCCCGAAGGCCGATTTCGTTTGCTGCGGTCAGGAAGCAGCCTCTCGCATGAACGCGGGGGGCTGCTGCAACGCCGATGGCGACTCAGGATTGCTCCAGCCGGGCTGCGATCTCCCGGTACCTGGCGACCGGGATGAGGTGGACGCCATCGAACGCACCCGACTCGCGGATGTCGCTCACCATCTGGCAGGCGAAGTCGACACCAGCGCTGCTGTCCTTGTCGAGGGCGTGTACAAGTGGGTCGGGACAGCGAGCTCGGGGATCTGCGAGGAGAGCTTGCGAGCCATCGTTGCGGACGGAGGCGCCATGACGCCGGCGAAGACGGGACCGTCGAAATGGATGGTCCCGCGCCACCTCAGTAAGGCTTCGAGCGAGAAGTTCACCTGTACGAAGAGGAAGTCCGCCTCCCGCTTCCAGAGCGGCAAGGTAGCCAGCCTCGACGTGACTCCGATGCGAAAGCGATTCGTGGTCCTTGCCGTATCGGACGAGAACCGCCGGGCTTCCTCGATCATGGAACGAACTGTCAGATCGTCCGATCGTCGCCCAGTCTCGGGACGATCGCCGTACACGAACAGCAACTCGTCGACGCCGTAGGCGGCGGGTACTGAGATAGCGGGGTCCACCACCTGAGGACGCCGGCTTGGCAGGCTGGAAGGGCGGAGAGGGGGATGCCCGGAGCCGACGACCGTGGCCGACGAAGCGACCGAGGGCAACCCGTCCTACGCCGATCTGGCGGCGCTGGTGGCCGAGCTTCGAGCCGAGGTGGCGGAGCTGCGGGAGGCCGTGGCCGCCCGCGACGTGCGCATCGGCGAGCTGGAGAAGTCCCTGGAGCAGGCCCGCCGCTCCAACAAGCGCCAGGCGGCGCCGTTCTCCAAGGGAGATCCGAGCGACGAGCCGGCCCGGCCGGGACGGCGCTCGGGCAAGGGCCACGGCCGCCACGGCCACCGGGCGGTGCCGGCCAGGGCCGACCGGGAGCTCGAGGCCCCGCTGCCCCCGTGCTGTCCCAGCTGCGGCGGCGACGTCGTCCACGAGCGCGACGCCGAGCAGTGGCAGACCGAACTGCCCGACGCCCGCCCCATCGTCACCCGCTTTCGGGTTGGCGTCGGGCGCTGCCGCCGCTGCGGCACCCGGGTCCAGGGTCGCCATCCGGAGCAGAGCTCCGACGCCCTGGGGGCGGCGGGCTCCCAGCTGGGGCCGACGGCCAAGGCGTGGGCGGCGTGGCTGCACTACGAGCTGGGCCTCAGCTTCGCCAAGTGCGCCCGCCTGCTCGCTCGCCTGGGCGTCGAGGCGACGGCCGGGGCGCTGTGCTCGGGGGCCCAGGCCACCGGCGCCGCCCTGGTGCCGGTGCAGCGCGAGATCCGCCGGCGGGTGAACGAGTCGTCCATGGTGGTCATGGACGAGACGGGGTGGCGCATCGGGGGACGGGGGGTGTGGCTGTGGGTGGCCACCACGCCCGAGGCCACCGCCTACAACGTTGCCGACGGGCGCGGCTTCGCCGAGGCCACGGTCCTGGTCGACGAGGACTACGACGGGGTGATCGTCCGCGACGGCTGGGCCCCCTACCGCCGCTACGCCGCCGCCGCCCACCAGAGCTGTCTGGCTCATCTGCTGCGGCGCTGCAAGGAGATGGCCGAGGACAACCCGAGCTGGGCCCGGGCCACGCCGGGCGAGGTCAAACACATCCTGCTCACCGCCCTGGCCGCCCGGGACCTGCCCCGCCGCCGCCGCTTGGCCATCGCTGCCGATCTGGCCGAGCGCATCGAGTTGCTGGCCGAGGCCGTTCATCCCTACGACGCCAACCGCAAGCTGGTGGCCCACCTGTCCAACGAGGCCGACGCCTTGTTCGCCTTCTTGCGCCACTACGGCACCGACGCCACCAACTGGCGGGCCGAGCAGGCCATCCGCCCGGCGGTGGTCAACCGCAAGGTCTGGGGCGGCAACCGCACCCGTCGCGGCGCCGACACCCAGGGCCGCATCATGAGCGTGCTGCGCACCGCCACCCAGCAGGGCATCGACGGCGTCGACTGGCTGACCCGCTTCGCCCGGGCGCCCGATCTCGCCGTCGTCCCGCTGTTCATCTCCCGATAGCCGGGCGTCGCAGCACCGTCATTCACTCATCCGCCGGTGCGCGTACCCGCTATCCAAGTACGGCGGCGGCAGTGAGCAGGTCGCGTCGAAAGCCGAGCGTGTTCCGGTCCCTCGCGTTGAGGCACGCGATCGAGCGACCGCCCATCAACGCCACCTCGTGAGCGACAGCGATGCTTGACACGGTCGCTCGACCGATGTGGTTGTCGGGGATGAGGAACGACGACGCGATCCGGCTCATCACGCCGATCTGGTGGGCGTACGTGCATGAGGTCGGCGCGAGTAGCAGGCTCCACTTCGCAGACGATGCTGAACGCGGTCGTCACGGGGTCAGACTACGTGGCCGCCTCCAAGTGCTACCGAGGGACGGGTCGGGTCGGCTACGGGGACTCGGAGTGGCGCACATAACGACCCCAGATCACCCGTCGCAGGAGCCTTTCGACGCGGGCGGGCGGCCCGCCCGACTTTGGCACCGGGGCAGCGCACGGTAATGCTCGCTGAGCGACCGAGAGCGGGACGGCAAAGTCATGGTCCTCGTCCGCCAAGCCGCGCCGGTTGCCGGGCGTCTCCAGGTCCGGAGGAAGCGCTGTCGTCTGGCGACCCCAGCCACGTAGACCGGGCGCGTTTGTGGACGAGCTCTGCGAGCGGGTACGTGGAGCAGGTCGCCGATGTCGTTGCCCACGTCGCTCGCTCCGCGGGGGCCGATAGTTAGGTCGATGACGACGGCGCACTCGATGGGGTGTTCTCCATGCGCGACCTGGTGGTAGGTCTGCTGCAGGAGCGCTCCGCTCCGGCCTGAAAGGGCTTCCGCTGGGCGTCACGACAGGCCCTCTCGCAGGCTCAGCGCACAAGCCCCGCAAGGTCATGTGCCTTCGCTCCAGGACAACCGATTGTCCCGGCGCGGCTTGGGCAGGCCAAGGTCGGGACGCGGCTCGCGCCGCCCTCAAGGCGAACGGAGATTCCCTGAGTGACGTGCCCGCTGCCAGGCGACAAGGTGCGAGGTGTGCAGCCCTTCCCGCCGCAGCAGGGCAGTCTTCGCCCCTGGTTCGGTGAGTCGTTCGTACTCCCCCAAGACTCCGAGCTTGTACTCGACGCTGAAGCGCCGGCGCCGGGCTTTGAACACCTCGCTCCCGTACCGCCGCATCCGGCGCCGCAACGGCGTGGGGTCGAAGAGCACGTACTGCCCCGGGGCCTGGCCCAGCCGGCGCAGGTCCTTGGTCCTGAGTACCGACACACTCCCATCGTTCAACTCCCACACGATGACGAAGCCCCGGCGCTGAGGCACCTGCAGGCGCCCGGTGGCTTTTGCGTACACCCCGACGTCGACTCGGGAGCGGCCCAGATGACCGAGCGCCGCCACCCGCACGATATCCGCCTCGCTGTACATGCGCCGGTGCACGGCCCCTTGGAAGACCCGTGACGGGGTGACCCATCCACGGCGAGCCCAGTAGTCGATCTGGCGATAGCTGACCCCGGCCAGGTCCGCCGCCTCCGGGGCCGAGAAATCGTTCCTGCCCGCCACGCCGCCCCTGCACCGCAGGCGATTGGGAAGCGCCCGCACAGCTTCAGCGGGCCCAGCCGCGGCAACGGGAAAGCGGTCAACCGCGCGGTGGGACGGAGCAGGTTGGCTGTCGCCGGGATCTCTACACCAGGCCCGCCTGTGCTTTCACAAACTCGGCTCGCCGCCCAATCTTCGGGTCTGGCCACGATCCCGGATGATGTCTCCGTGGCCGGCCCATTGAGACCCTTCGGCCACGGCGCGTCGTTGCGGTCGGGGGGTCAAGGACCATCCAGTTCGGCAGCAACACCACACCATCGGACCCGAGAACGGGAAGCTGACGGTTAGTGTCGACCTTCGTCGGTAGACGGGAGCCAAGATGGTCCAGTCAAGCCCTACGTGAACCTAGGCGCGCAAAGGTCGAGGATCCGGTCGACCTCGAAGTCAAGCTGACGCTGACGTACGCGTGAGGACACGCAGCAGGACAAAGCCGGGCGGGCGCCGGCCGGCACCTGGTCGGGCGGGCCCGGCCGTCGCTCCGTCGCCAGCCGGCGTACGTCTCGTCCCGGCTGCGGCAGGGCCCGGAGGACGGACACAGGGCCGAGTTCGGCCGGTGGATCAGGCCGTCTGGGCCCAGGGCAGCCAGGAACGATCCCCAGAGATAAGGTGCTGCACTAGCAGCCTGGCCGTCGCCGGCGGCTCCTCGCCGGCGCGTGCCACGACGTGCCAGGCCCGCGGCCGGGGCAGCCCGGGGCAGCGCCACTCCTCGAGGGTCCTCCGCGCCAGCCTGCCCTCCACGGACTCCCGGGCGGCCAGCGTCACCCCAAGGCCCACCTGCACGGACTCGCGAATGCTGCCGTTGGACCCGAGCATCAGTGACCTCGGCTCGATGCCCAGTTCGCCCAGGAACTCCTCGGTGGCGGCGCGGGTACCAGATCCCGGTTCCCGCAGCAGCCACACCTGCTTCTCGAGCTCCGCGGCTCCGACCTCGCGCCAACGCCTCCTGCCCTTCGGCCTGGCGGTGCGGGTGGCAGCCACCAAGACCAGGGCCGTGGGGCGGGTGGCGAGCGTGGTGAGGCGTCCGCCGCTCGGAGGGCGCCCGCCGATGGCCAGGTCGACCTGCCGGTGCGCGAGCAGGTCCCACACATGCGCCCGGTTGCCCACCTCCAAGGCGACCTCGGCGTCGGGGTAGCGCGCCCGGAACTGGGCGAGGACAGCGGGCACCACGTACTCGCCCACCGTGTTGACCGCCGCCAGCCGTACCCGCCCACGCTCGGGGTGCATGTGGCCCGCGGCCGCCAGCCTGGCCTCCTCCATCAATCCGAGCAACTGGCGGGCGTAGCCGGCGAACACCTCGCCGGCCGGGCTCACCCGCAGGCCCCGGCCCTCGCGGACCACCAGGGCCACGCCGAGCTCGCGCTGCAGCGTGGCCAAGGCGGCCGACACGGCCGGCGGCGTGACCACCAGGCGCTCGGCCGCCTCACGGATGGACCCGGGCGGCGACCTCGACGAAGGTCCGCAGCTGGGTGTTCGTCACCTGAACCGTTCCTTAATGGTCGTCTGGGAATTCGCCATTGGACAGTTTACGCATTAATAAGCAATATGCGAAGTATGAGTGGCAGCGGTGTGGTGCACGAAGGCGCGGCAAACAACGGTGCGGACGCCAGCCGAGGGCCGGTCGATCCCCGTGATCCCGGGAGCATCGCGGCCTTGGCCCAGCAGTTCCGGGCCACGTTCTCCCACCTGGTCGCCGCCGCCCGAATCGCTACCTGGAGATGTTCGCGGCCGAGCAACGGCTGTTGGCGACCGCCACCGGCCTCGGCGTGCGTGGCGACGTGGCCGTCGCCTCCTCCCTCGGGGCCTTGGTCACCCGGGCCGTGACTTCATCCGCATGGCCGCCATCTCTGGAGCCGACCTGCGCATGGTGGGCTGCCACGCCGGCATTTAGGTGGGCGAGGACGGCCCATCACAGATGGCGCTGGGGATCTGGCCGCCTTGCGGGCCATTCCCTGGCCCCGCTGTGCTCTGTACGGCGGACGCCACCGCTACGGCCAAGCTGGTCGAGGCGACGCTCGACACGGCCGACGTCGTCGACCTGCGGACAACCCGCGGCGCCTACCCGGTGTTCTACGAGCCGACAAGGCCTTCGTGGTCGGTGGGCCCACGGTCCTGCTCCGTCATCCCGACGACCGGGTCGCCCTCCTCGGCCTAGGCGCAGGGGTCACCTTGCACGGCTGCGTGGAGGCAGCGTCGGCCTTGGCCGCCTTCGGCGCGCGAGCGCGAGTGACCGACGTATGCTCCGCCAAGCCCCTGGACGTAGACAGCGTGATGCGAACCGCCCGGGTGACCGTAGGTCGTTTGGCGGTGGAGGACCACTACCGGGAGGGCGGGCCGGGTGCGGCCGTCCTGGAGGCGCTCACCGAATGCCGGCGGCCTTCCCGCGTCGTCCGCTTGGCCGTGCGCGGTGTGCCCGGTCCCGGCACGCCCAAGCAGGCTGTCGAGGAGGCGGCGATCTCCGCCGGCTACATCGCCCGGGCCGCAGCGCGCCTGGCGGCAGTAGAGATGTCGGCATGACGACAGGGCCGATGGGCACCGAAGGCGCGCCTGACGGGTCGATGCGTCCGGTGCTGCTCGGCATCGCCGGCGACAGCGCGGCGGGCAAGACCACGCTCACCAAAGGCCTGGTCGACGCCCTCGGCCCGGAGCGCATCCTGTCGATCTGCGCCGACGACTACCACCGCTACGACCGGGAGGAGCGCCGGTCGCTTCCCTTCACCCCGCTGCACCCGGCGTGCAACTACGTCGAGATCATGGAGCAGCATCTGAGGTTCCCGGCCCTCGGCCAGGGCATCCTCAAGCCGGTCTACAACCACCGCTCGGGCACCCTCGATCGCCCGGTCCCGGTCGCACCCCGGCCGTTCGTGATCGCCGAGGGGCTCCTTCCCCTGTCCACCCTGCTGGCCCGGGCCTGCTTCGACGCCACCGTGTTCCTGGAACCGGCCGAAGAGGTGCGCCTGGCCTGGAAGCTGCGCCGCGACACCACCAGGCGCGGCTACGACGAGGACCAGGTGCGGGCCGAGTTGGAGCGGCGGGCGCCGGAGTCGGCCCGCTTCATCCGCCCCCAGCGGGCGAACGCCGATCTCGTGGTGCGCCTCGTGCCAAGCCAGGGTCTCGACGATCCCACCGGTGTCGCCCTCGACGCCGCCATGATCCTGCGCCCGACCATCGACCATCCGGACCTGACGGGCATCCTCGGGAACGGCCCTCCCGCACCGGTGCGGCTAACCCTGGACCGCGACCTCGACGGGAAGCCGGTTGAGACCCTCCACATCGACGCGTCAGCCGCGCCGGCCGAGACGTGGAAGGTGGAGAAGGCGATCTGGGGCCCGCTCGGGGTGGCCGAGCTGCTGCCGCCTGCGCTCGGGGTCATCGAGCCGGGGGCGCGAAGCGAGCCGTTGGCCCTCGTCCAGCTCGTCCTGCTTTTCCACCTCGTTCGGGCCCAGCGGGCCGCGAATGCCGCAAGGTAGCGACGCCATGCGAATCGGGATCCTCACCGGCGGGGGTGACTGCCCCGGCCTCAACGCCGCCATCCGCGCCTCCGTCCGCCAGGGCGAGCGCGCCTACGGCGACGAGCTCATCGGGTTCTGCGACGGCTGGCGGGGGCTGCTGGAGAATCGGGCCACAGCCCTCGACGTGGCCGCCTGCCGGGGCATCCTGCCTCGAGGCGGCACCATCCTCGGCACCTCCCGGACTGACCCGTTCTCGCACCAGCTCGGCGCAGCACAGGTGAGGCAGACCCTGTCCCGCCGGCGCATCCACGCTCTGATCGTCATAGGGGGACGGGCGACGCTTACCGTCGCCTACCGCATGAGCAGCGAGGGCGTGGATGTCGTCGGCATCCCCAAGGCCATCGACAACGACCTCGGCGCTACCGAGGTGAGCATCGGCTTCCACTCGGCTGTGCAGACCGCGACCGACGCCATCGACCGCCTGCACACCACCGCCGAGTCGCATGACCGGGTCCTCGTGTGCGAGGTGCGGGGCCGCCACGCCGGGTGGATCGCCACCTACGCTGGCATCGCCGGCGGTGCGGCGGAGATTGTCGTCCCCGAGGAGCCGCTCGACGTCGAAGGGATCTGCGAGCGCCTGCAGCGCCGGCGCACCGCCGGCCATTTTGCGTCCATCGTGGTCGTCGCCGAAGGCGCCCCTCGCGTTGTCGATCCCAGACCCGACGACCATGGCGCAGTGGCCGCCCGCCCCGCTGGCATCGGACAGATCCTGGCCGAACGTATCGAGCAGCACACGGGGCTGGAGACACGAGTGACGGTCATCGGCCACCCGCAGCGTGGCGGTAGCCCCGTTGCCTTCGACCGGGTGCTGGCCACCCGCTTCGGTATCGCAGCCATCGACGCCGTGCACGACCGCGCCTTCGGGAACATGGTCGCCCTGCAAGGCGGCGTCGTGGTGCATGTGCCGTTGTCAACGGTCGACGCCCCTCCCAGAGTTGTCGACAGCGCGCTGCTAAGCAGCGTCGGGCGGGTCTTCGTCGGATGACCGTTGCCGCCCTCCGACGGCTGCCCGTTGCGCTTCCCGGTGCGTCCGCGCTCCCCTTGGACGCTGGGATGGCGTGGCGACCAGCGTTGCGGCAATACGCTCGTGCGAGCTTCGCCGAGTTCTGCCGTCCGGCGCTGGAGGCGATCTAGTCCCTCGCTGATGCTTGCGCTGCAGTGACCAACCGAGGTCGGCGACCGAGCCCGGTCGATCGGGTTGTTGCCAAGGCCATCAGCCTCGCCGTGCAACCCGCCGGGAGCAAAGCATCGGCCGTCGAGGTGTTGGCCAGCATGGTCGGGGGAAACACCGTGGTCCTCCAACGCGCGGCGGAACGGATGGCCTCCTCCTGGTCCGGCCAGCCGAGCAATGTGGTGGAGGAGGCCGTGTTCCTCCTCCGCCTCGCCATGGTGGAGGTCACCGAGGAGTTCGGCAGCTCGTGAGAACCGGAGCCGCCGGGCGCGCACGGGGCACGAGGGGTCCTCCGCCACGGTCCCAGTTGGGTGGGCGAAACGTAGCAGGGCCGGTGTCGTCGTGGATGCCGGATCGCGCGTTACGACCCCGGCGTCTCTCGACTCCGCAAAGGTGGAGGCTGCTGGGAGCTGCACTCGGACTGGCCGCCTTGGCGACAACGATCTGGACGGTCTACCCGTGCCGGTGGGACCCCTTCGCCCGCAGGAACAGCAAGGAAAAGTAGGTGGAGGCGCGTGTGTTGTCGATCGTGCTAGCGGGAGGCGAGGGCAAGCGCCTCGCTCCTCTCACGGCCGACCGGGCCAAGCCCGCCGTCCCCTTCGGCGGTCATTACCGCCTGATCGACTTCGCCCTGTCGAACCTGGCTAACGCCGGGTTGATGAGGATCGTGGTGCTCACCCAGTACAAGAGCCACAGCCTCGACCTCCACATCTCCCGCACCTGGCGACTGTCGACGCTGCTCGGTGACTACGTCACCCCCGTGCCTGCCCAGATGCGCCTCGGGCCACGGTGGTTCGCGGGGTCGGCGGACGCCATCTACCAGAACCTCAACCTGATCGGCGACGAACGGCCTGACTACATCTGCGTGTTCGGCGCCGACCACATTTACCGTATGGACCCCCGCCACATGCTCGACCACCACATCGACTCCGGTGCCGGGGTCACCGTGGCCGGCATCCGGGTCCCCCTCGACCAGGCCGGCGATTTCGGCGTCATCGAACCAGGGGCCGGAACAACCATTCGACGCTTCGCCGAGAAGCCTGACGATGCGATCGGCCTGCCGGACGACCCCACACAAGTATTCGCCTCCATGGGCAACTATGTGTTCACAACCGACGTCCTGAGCGAGGCCGTGCGGTGTGACGCAGCTGACGAAGTCTCGCGTCATGACGTGGGTGGCGACCTGATCCCCAGGCTGGTGGCCAGTGGAGACGCCCACGTGTACGACTTCGCCTCCCAACGCGTGCCGGGGTGTACTGACCGCGACCACGCCTACTGGCGCGACGTCGGGGACGCTCGACGCGTACTACGACGCCCACATGGACCTCATCTCCGTGCACCCGGTGTTCAACCTTTACAACAGGGAGTGGCCCATCTTCACCTCCGGCCCGCCTCGCGCTCCCGCCAAGTTCGTTTTCGAAGGCCACGGAGGGACCGGACAGGCGCTGGACTCCATGGTGTGCAACGGCGCGATCGTCTCCGGCGGTACGGTGCGCAACTCGGTGCTCTCGCCCGGGGTGTTCGTCGACTTCGACGCAGTAGTGGAGGGCAGTGTGATCCTGGATGACGTGACCATTGGGCGGGGGGCCATCGTTCGCAACGCCATAATCGACAAGAACGTGCTGGTCCCGCCCGGGTCCCGCATCGGCGTCGACCTCGACATCGAACGTCGGCGCTTCATGGTGACCATGAGCGGTGTAACCGTCATCGGAAAGGGCCAGACGGTGCAGGGTGGCTGAAACGGTTCCGGTTCCCGGCGCCCGATGAAGGTCGCGTTGCTCACTCGGGAGGTAACTGTTCACCTATCTCGCGCTGAGGGTCCACCACCTGCAGTTCCTGAGTTGGCACGATGGAGACGCGGAGAGGGGTTGATGCCCGGAGCCATTGGTCGTGTCGAGCGAGTCGAAGCAGATCGAGGCATACCGAGTTCGCAACGCCGAGCTGGAGGCGCTGGTGGCCTCGCAGGCGGAGCTGATCACGGCGCTTCGCCGGGACAACGAGCAGCTTCAGGCGCGGGTGGCCGAGCTGGAGCGCCAGCTGGGCCAGAACTCGGGGAACTCCGGCAAGCCGCCGTCGCGTGACCCGGCCACCGAGCGCAAGCGCCAGGCCGAGGAGCGGGCGAAGCGCAAGGCGGAGGGGACGGCTCGCCGGAAGGGCAAGCAGCGCGGCGCCCCCGGCTCGGGCCTGGCCATGTCGGAGAACCCCGACACCGTCATCGACCACCGGCCGGCGCAATGCGGTGACTGCGGGGCCGAGCTGGGCGAGGACTCCTCGACCGGCTTCAGCGCCCGCCAGGTCATCGACCTGCCCGAGATCACCCCGGAGGTGACCGAGCACCGCGCCCATGCCTGTCGCTGCTCGTGCGGGAAGACCACCACGGCCGCCTTCCCGCCCACGGTGCGCTCCCCGGTGTCCTACGGGCCCCGGGTGCGGGCGGTGGTGGCCTACCTGCTCGGCCGCCAGCACATCCCCAACCGCCGGGTGGCCGAGGCCATGGCCGACCTGTTCGGCGTTCCCATCTCCACCGGGGCGATCGACTCCATCTACGCCGACGCCTCCAGGCGCCTGCGTGGCTTCATCGCCGCCCTGGTGGCGCTGCTGCGCTCCCTGCCGGTGCTGCACGCCGATGAGACCACCGACCGCATCGGGACCAAGAACTGCTGGATGCACGTGGTCTCCACCTCCCTCTACACGCTGATCCACGCCTCGTTGACGAGAGGCAGCGACGCCATCGACGAGGCCGGGGTGCTGCGGGGCTACCGGGGAGTGGTGGTGCACGACCGATTGGCCATGTACTGGAAGCTCAAGGCCAAACACGGTGTCTGTGCGGCTCACCTCCTTCGCGACCTCGCCGACGTGGCCGTTGGCGTGACCCAGACCGCATGGGCGGCCGGGCTCGCCGGCCTGCTCGTGGAGATCCACGCCGCCTGCGAGGACGCCCGACTTCGCGGCCTCAAGCAGCTGGCGCCGGGCTACCAGCGGGCCTTCGCCGCCCGCTACGACGCCCTCGTGGCCGACGGTGTGGCGGCCAACCCGGAGCCGGCGTCGGGACGCAAGCGCGACTACGTCCAGCGCCGCTCGTTCAACCTGGCCACCGCCTTCGCCACCCGTCGCAAGGCGATCCTGTGCTACATGTACGACCTCGACGTGAGCTGGACGAACAACCAGGCCGAGAGGGACCTGCGGCCCTCAAAGTTGCACCGGAAGATCTCGGGGTGCTTCCGCAGCAAGCCCGGTGCCGAGCGCTTCGCCCACCTGCGCAGCTACCTGTCCACCACGCGCAAGAACGACGTCCCCGCCATCGACGCCCTCACCCGGCTATTCAACGGCGATCCGTGGATGCCACCCGCGCCGGGGTAGGTGAACAGTTACCTCGGGAGTTCCCGCCCGAGGTCTACGGCGGTGCCGGCGTGCATGTGGAGCACCTTGCCCCCGAGCTTGCCCGCCTGGTCGACATCGGTGTGCACTGCTTCGGCGGTCCCAGGAGCTCGGCGCTCGTGCAGGCCGCATACAAACCCTGGGCGGCCCTTGGTGGCGGGGTCCATTCCTCGATCTTCGAGGTCCTTTCGGTCGACCTGGCCATGGCCCAGGGCGTCGCTGGTTCCGACCTCGTCCATAGCCACACCTGGTACACGAACATGGCCGGGCACCTGGCCAAGATGCTGTTCGGCATCCCCCATGTCATCACAGCCCACAGCCTCGAACCGCTCCGGCCTTGGAAGGCCGAACAGCTCGGCGCGGGGTACAAGCTCTCGCTGTTCTGCGAACACACGGCGTTCGCGTCCGCCGATGCCATCATCGCCGACAGAAAGGGCTGCGATGCGCGAGGACATCCTCGCCACCTACCGCGAGCTGGACCCCCACCGGGTGGCCGTCATCCACAACGGCGTGGACACTCGGAAGTATCGACCAGACAGCGGTACCGATGTCCTGGAGCGGCTCGGGATCGATCCCAACCGCCCCTCGGTGCTGTTCGTCGGACGCATCACCCACCAGAAGGGGATCGTGCGCCTCTTGGAGGCGGCCAACTGGATCCACCCGTCCGCCCAACTCGTCCTGTGCGCCGGCGCGCCGGACACCCCTGCGATCGAGGCCGATGTCGCTGATCGCGTTAGGGTCCCCCGCCAAGTAAGTCGTGCGATGTAGCCTGCGGGTGTGGAGCTGCCGGTCGAGGGGCTGCGGACGTTCTTCGAAGAGGTGAGCCCCCTTCTCGATGAGCGGCAGCGGCGGCTGGCGGCGGGTTCGATGGCCCGGGCTCTGGGCCGGGGCGGACCGACGCGGGTGGCGGAGGCGTCAGGGC
>JBOGHR010000667.1:0-1987 GCA_050744905.1 Acidimicrobiales bacterium | reverse complement strand
GGCGCCCACCGTGGTCGAGCCGTCGAGGTGGTCGTAGATCGTCTCCAGCATGTCGTAGTCGTGCTGGTTGGGGTGCTGGTTGGACGACGGGTCGCCGGTGTAGTCCATGCACGTCCCCAGGTTGGGGTTGCCGAAGGCCTCGTCCTGGTGGTGCAGGCCGAAGGTGTGCCCGATCTCCTGGCACATCACCAGGTTGCGCCACGCCGGGGTGTCGTACGACGGTGTGGTGAAGTAGGTGTCGTTGAGCTTGACCACGCCCTGGGTGATGTGGGAGCCGCTGGCCCGGATCTGGGCGACGCCCAGCCAGCCGTTGTTGCCGTACCTGGCGTTGCAGACCTCGACCCGGCCGTTGACGCCCTTGCAGTTCCTGGGGTTGGTGCTCCCGGCCGCCTTGTCGAGGTCGAGCACGGTGGAGGCGCTCCAGTCGGCGACGGAGACGTCGAGGTGGGCGTCCCAGGCGCCGCTCACGTTGTCGCCCACCTTGAGCGTGAACGGGCTGGACGTGCGCGCCCAGTGGTAGCCGCCCCAGGAGTGGTCGGCGGCGGCCGGCCCGGCGGCGCCGGTCCCGGCGGTGACCAACCCGGCGACGGCGAGGGCGAGGAGACGGCGTGTGCGCATGGGTCGGTCCTTTGTGGTGTCGGTTTTGTGGTGTCGGTTCTGTGGTGTCGGTCGGGTCGGGAGGCCTCGGCGGCGCCCCGCGCCGGGCAGAGCCCGCCGCCCCGGTACCTGATACGCGCTCTGGCCGCACCCCAATGGATAGAGGGCCGGGCGCCGCTTTCCAAGCCCCGATTTGGCCGAACCGGCCGGATCGCGCCCCGGCCCCGCCCCGGCCCCGCCCATCCGGCCCCCCTCGCAGGCCCTAACTAACCTCGGCGCCGTGCGACCGACCCCCGGCCGCCGACGGGTGCCGCCGGGGCGGGTGCTCCTGGCCCTGGCCGCCGTCGGCGCGCTCAGCGCCTGCCGGGCCGGGGTGTCGGTCGAGGTGGAGGCGGGCGCCGGCGGCGCCGGCCACGTGCGGGCGACGGTGACCCTCGACCGCGAGGCCGCCCGCCAGGTCCCCGACCTGGCCGACCAGCTGCGGGTGGACGACCTGCGAGCGGCCGGGTGGGAGCTGGACGGCCCCCGGGCGGTGGCCGGCGGCGGCGTCGCCGTCCGGGCGACCAAGCCCTTCGCCTCCCCGGCGGGGGCCAACCGGGCGCTGGAGGAGCTGGGCGGGCCGTTCGCCTCGCTGCGGCTGCGGGTGGACCGCGGGTGGTGGAGGACGTCGGCCGCCCTGGAGGGCGAGGTCGACCTGTCGGCCGGCCTGGCCGCGCTGGGCGACGAGGAGCTGGCCGCCGTGGTGGGGGGGGCCACCCTCGGCATCGACCCCGCCGCCGTGGAGCGTGAGCTGGGCCGGCCCCTCGGCGACGTGCTCGGCTTCGAGCTGGTGGCCGACCTGCCCGGGACCGTCGACTCCAACGCGCCCGAGGCCCGGGGAGGCGCCGCCGTGTGGCCCGTGCCCCTCGGCGGCGCGGTGGCCGTGCGGGCGGCGTCGGAGCACCGCGACGGCGTCTCGCTGGCCATGGCCGGCGTCGCCGTCCTGTCCGGCCTGGCCCTGTTGGTGGTGCTGGTCCGCCGCAGCCGCCGGGTCTCCTGGGGCTAGGTCTTCGACCTCATTCGTTCGCTTCGCTCACTCCATTCGGTCGAGTTGGATCGTGCTCCGGCGGGCGCGCGGAGCTCGCGCCGCCTCCGCCCTGTCCTTTCTCGGTGGCCGCAGCCGCAGAGGCCGCCTGCGGCGGCGAGTGCGGCCACGGACCTTGCCGCTGCCTCGCTACCGGAGGTTTGGCAGCGAGGGCACCAGCGCGCCGGGCGGGCGGGGCCGGCGTCACAGGTCCTCCCTAGCCTGGGGCCCATGCTCCCTCGGGCCCGGGTCGTCCACCGCTGCACCGACTGCGGCGCCTCGGCCCTGCGCTGGTCGGGGCGGTGCCCGTCGTGCGGCGAGTGGAAC
>JBOGHR010000666.1:0-2809 GCA_050744905.1 Acidimicrobiales bacterium | reverse complement strand
GGCACTACCCGCTGGCCGCCCGGCGCCGGCGGCGGGACGCCGGGCGCTGGGGGATGAAGCCGTTGGCCTCCCGGTGGGCGTGGGGGGTGAACAGGTCCGAGGCCACGAAGCGGTCGCGCACCGCCGCCACCGCGGCCGGCGACGGCCGGTAGCGGACGTTGAAGTAGGTCTCGGTGTGGACGCGCAGCTCGTCGACGCCCATGTCCGACAGGGCGCAGCCCATGTCCTCGATCATGGCGCCGTTGCCGACCAGGTAGAAGTGCTTGTCGCCCAGCGTGGCCAGCAGGGGCGGCACCGACTCGGTGACCCGCCCCCGCATGCCGGCCCATCCGGCGGGCGGCTGCGACAGGGTGATGTCGTAGGCGAAGTTGGGGTGGGCGCCGGCCAAGGCGTCGAGGTCGTCGAGGAGGCAGACGTCCTCGGCCAGGCGCAGCCCCCAGTAGAGGTGGATGCGCCGCTCGAAGCCCCCGGCCAGCAGGTGCTGCGACAGGCCCAGCAGGGGGCCGATGCCCACGCCCGTCGCCAGCAGCACCAGCTCGGCGCCGTCGTCCCTGGGGAGCATGGAGCGCCCGCTCGGGCCCCGGAAGGTGATCTCGTCCCCCGGTTGGAGGGCGGCGAGGTAGCACGACACCGGGCCCTCGGGCACGAGCCGGACGAGGAGCCGGAAGCGGCGGCTGTCGTCGGGCGGGGAGACGATGCAGTAGGGGCTGCGGCGGACCCCCTGGCCGGGGATCTCGGTGCGGACGCCCACGAAGTAGCCGGGCTTGTAGGAGAAGGCGAAGTCGTCGACCACCTCGAAGGTGAGGCGCACGGTGCCGGTGGGCGTGAGGCGCTCGAAGGCGGTGGCCACCGCCCGCCGGTCGTACTGGTCGGAACGCTCCAGCCTGCGCTCCTTGGCGCCGCGGGACAGCGGGTAGGCGCCCGGGCGGGGCGGCACCACGAAGATGTCCGGTGGGGGCAGGTAGGGCCGCCCGGGCGGCGGCTCCGGTCGCGGCGGGGACGGCGGCTTGTCCACGAACCTCTCCCTCGTGGGGCGTCGTCCGTCAAGCATCGCACCTCCGGCGGGGGCGGGGCGCGCGCAGCGGCGGGATCGGGCACGGCGGCGGGTACCCTGGACCGCCCCGGCCCGCGCCGCGCGTGCCACCACCGGGCCCGCCAGCCCCCGTAGCTCAGAGGATAGAGCGTCGGTTTCCTAAACCGTGCGTCGCAGGTTCGAATCCTGCCGGGGGCGCTTCAAGATAGCAGGTCAGAGGCCATTTCTGACATTGGTCGGTCTGCTGTGAGGGCGAGTTGCCCATCCATTCCGCTACTCTTGCCCATCCGATCGCGGTACGGTGGCGGTCGTGGCCGGGTCGATCCGCCAGCGGGGGAAGCAGTCGTGGGAGATCCGCGCCTTCGCCGGCAAGGACGCCGAGACGGGCAAGAAGCGCTACGTCACCCGAACCGTGCGCGGCGACCGTCGCGAGGCCGAAGTAGCGCTCGGCCGGCTGCTCGGCGAGATCGACGACGGCCAGCACGCCGTCCGCGCCGGCACCGTCGGCGAGCTGTGCGAGCGCTGGTACTCCCACGCCGCGCCAGACCTCTCGCCGGCCGTCGCCGCCGAGTATCGCCGGTTGCTCGACCGCCGCATCCTTCCCCGCTGGGCCGACGTGCCGTTGCGTCGCCTTCGCACCGCCGACCTCGACCAGTGGTACTCGGAGCTGCGCCGGTCGGGCGGACCCGGCGGCAAGCCGCTCGCGCCGAACACCGTGATGCGATCGCACGCTGTCCTACGGCGCGCGTTGGCCCAGGGAGTGAAGTGGGGCTGGCTCACCGTCAACCCGGCGGCCAATGCCTCGCCGCCCCGCTCGAAGAAGCAACACCTCGAGCTCCCCGACCCCGCCGACGTCGCCCGGCTGATCGAGGCGGCGGCGAAGGTGAACCCGTCGCTGCCGACCTACTTCCGGCTCGCTGCCGCGACCGGCGCGCGCCGCGGCGAGCTGTGCGCGCTCCGGTGGAAGCACATCGACCTCGACAAGCGCCGCGTGACGATCGCCCGCAGCATGGCCGAGGTCGGCGGGAAGCTGATCGAGAAGGACACCAAGACGCACCAAGTTCGAAAGGTCACCATCGACGATGAAACGGTCGCGATCCTCGCCGCGCACCGTGCGGCGTGCGAAGACCTTGCATCAGAAT
This sequence comes from Acidimicrobiales bacterium, assembly GCA_050744905.1. Taxonomy (GTDB): domain Bacteria; phylum Actinomycetota; class Acidimicrobiia; order Acidimicrobiales; genus DATLFN01. Next base: position 634 of record JBOGHR010000666.1, on the reverse strand, counting down.
GCGGAGCGAAGGTGTCGGCGAACTCGTTCCTGTTCTCGCACGAGGTCGACTTCGCGAGGCCGTGGCGACCGAACTACGCGACGCTCGCCTTCGGTCGCCTCCGCGACGAGCTCGGCCTCGACGGCGTGAAGCTCCATCACCTCCGCCACTTCAGCGCCACGCAGCTCCTGTCCGCCGGCATCGACATCCGCACCGTCAGCGGCCGCCTCGGCCACGCCAACGCCTCGACGACGCTCGACTTCTACGCCCAGTTCCTCCAGGCCGCCGACGAGCGAGCGGCGGATGCGCTCGGCGATCTGCTCAGCTCAGGTCACACCCGAGGTCGCCGCGACTCTGACGCCACGCATCCCTCCTGACCGGCCCGTCGTAACTTTGGTGCTTTCGCCGTCCGAGTCCGAAGGAGTGATGATCTCGTGGCAGTCATCCGCCGGTTCATTCCGGGCCAGCAGAGCGTTCGGCCTCACCCGACCGAGGTCGACTGCTACCACCAAGTGCTCGGTGGAGCCTTGACGGGGCCCCGTTGAGTGGTCCAGCTGTCATGGGAGCGCTGGTTGCTTGATGGTCCACCCGGTGGCGAACTCGGCGGGGGTGAGGCCGCCGAGGGCCGAGTGGGGTCGGTAGGTGTTGTACTCGC
>JBOGHR010000665.1:0-7314 GCA_050744905.1 Acidimicrobiales bacterium | reverse complement strand
CACGGAGCGAAGCGGAGTCCCGCAGCGGCCCTTGAGGCCGGTCACCGATCGTGGAACCTCCACCGCGAGCCCCTGGATCGGTCGGCCCGTCCGTGTACAGCCTTCCCGAGACCGGCGGCGCGCTCATCGCAGCCTGCTACAAGGACATCGCCGTCAACATCCCGCTCGACGACCCACACTCATACCGGGAGACCCATTTCATGCACGTCCCCGCGCATGCGGTCCACCGCGAAGGCAACCCCAGCAACCGAGTCGCAGACCTCGTCGTTTTCCGCGTGGGAAGTGGGGATATCGTCGTGAACGTCGACGGCCCGGAGTTGGAGTAGAAACCAAATGCGGCGACGGCTTCACCGGTGCCCCGCACTGCGCCGTCCTTTGGGCAAGCGCGAAGCAACCGAGCGGAGCGAGCGGCTCGCCCGCGCGAGTTCCCCCGGCCGGGCTCACGACTCAACCCCCGCGTGTTATGGGGCGCCCCAGTGGTGCCGAAGCCGTGCGGCTCCGGCACCGGAGGCCTCGACGTCCCCCGGCGTCGATCGGTGCGCGCGTTATCGAGCGAGAGCGGCCTCCGCCGAAAGTGCCTCAGGCGGGCTTGATGTTGGCGTTGCGGTGGAAGACGTTATCGGGGTCGTACTTGCGCTTGATGGCCGCCAGCCGTTCGTACTTCGCCGGGCCGTAGGACGCCCGGAGGCGGTCCTCGTCGACGTCGCTCAAGGCATTGACGTAGCTGCCGACGTCGATCGAGTGCGGACGCAGTGCGTCCCAGAACGATCGGACCCACGCCCGTTCAGCTTCCAAGAGCTCCGGCACTGGGCATGGGCCGATGATGAAAACGGCGTAGCGAGGCGAGCGCCCACCGCTGAAGGCGGTGGCGTCCTCCGGCACCTGCGAGTACGCCTCGTCGAGCCGGTAGAACAGCAGCACGGACAGAGGCGAGTTCTTTCCCGGCAGCTGCTCGGTGACGACGGCGATCGCCTCGTCGGAGAGATCGGCGACGTAGCTACCCTTGTCGTAGCCGTAGAAGCCCCACGCATTGGCCTCGTCGAGCATCTGCTGGAGCGCCACGTACGGCATGGAGTCCACGAACTCCCAAAGCGGCGGCAGCCCGCTCCGGAACGACTGCAAGGTCGCCGCGTGCTCGTCCGCAGACCCGAAGCCGACGATCATGAGGGCGTAGCCCGGCTGCAGGCGGTACTGCTCGGGGACGAAGGGCACCGGCGGTGCGTTGAGGCCGGCGATGATGACGTTGACGGTCGGGGGAAAGTCCGGGGATCGTCTCCCGCGCCATGCGCAGCATGTCGGCGCCGTCGTCCAGTGACCAGAACAGGAGCCCGAGGTGGCAGATCGGACCGACGTCGTGGAGGCGGAAACTCGAACTCCGTGACCACCCCGTAGTTACCGCCGCCGCCTCGGATGGCCCAGAACAGGTCGTCGTTCTCGTCGTCGGCTGCCCGCAGGATGCGTCCGTCGGCAGTGACGACCTCGGCAGAGACGAGGTTGTCGATGGTGAGGCCGGCCAGGCGAGTCAGCCAGCCCATTCCTCCGCCCACGGTAAGCCCGCCCACGCCGGTATGGCTGACGAGCCCGGCCGGCACCGCCAAACCGTGCTCCTGGGTAGCGGCGTCCAGGTCACCCAGGAGTGCGCCGCCTCCTACCCGAGCCCGCTTGGCGACCGGGTCGACGCTGACCTGGTTGAGCGCGCTCAAGTCGATCACCAACCCGTCGTCGAGCGTCGAGACGCCCGGCATGCCGTGGGCTCCACCCCGCACGGCGATCTCGAGGCCGTGCTGGCGGGCGAACAGGATGGCCGTCGCCACGTCGGCCGGCGCCGCACACCGGGCGATGACCGCCGGATGCCCGTCGATCGACGCGTTCCACAGCTTCCGGGCCTCGTCGTAGTCAGGATCCTCCTGGTCGATGACCGAGCCGGTCATCGAGGTCCGCAGACCGTCCAACGTCACATCTGACCCCCCGTCTCGAAACTCTCGCGCCGCCCATATGGGCCCTGGCAACCTTGTGTACGGTACCCGTCGTCGCCTGCGCGGGCGAGGGGTGCCACTACCGACCTCGCGAGCCGCCTCCATCGATCCGCTCATGTCCGGAGCGGCTGGATGGAGTACCCGCACAAGTTCGCTCCCTGCCGCACACGTAGCGGTCCATCCGTCCGCCCTTGGCCACGACGAAGATGGGCCCGGCCGGCGCTCGCCGATGTACAGGTCGATCGCCCTCGACGTGCGCGGGGCCAGGGGGATGACGGCGTGCTTGCCGCCCTTGCGCACGATCTTGAGGGTCCGGTGGCCTCGCTGGTACTCCAGGTCGTCGATGTCGGCGCCGAGGGCCTCGGAGATGCGCAGGCCGTTGAGGGCCAGCAGGGAGGCCAGGGCGTGGTCGCGGGGCGATCCCAGTCCGGCCTGGACCAAGAAGGCGCCGAGCTCGTTGCGGTCGAGGCCGAGGGTGCGGGATTCGTAGTCCACCTTGGGACGGCGGACGTTGGCGGCCGGGTTGCGCTCGACGAAGCTCTCCTGCTCGCAGTAGCGGTAGAAGCTCGCCAGGGTGGACAGGCGGCGGGCCACGGTGGAACGCATCTTGCCGTTCGCCTCCATCCAGCGGCCGAACAGCTCCAGATGGGCGCGGCGGACCTCGAACAGCTCGAGGTTCGCCTCGGCGCACCAGGCGGCGAAGATGCGCAGGTCGGTGGCGTAGCTGCGGCGGGTGGCGCCGCAGTAGCCGGCCAGGAAGCCGGCGACGGCGGTGCGGGTCTGGGTGGCGTCGTCGAGGACGACGACGCTGGTGGTCATGGTCATGGTGGGCTCCTCCACTGCCAGCCCCTGGATGGGCCGGCACCTGAAGGGAACCCCCTCGAGAGTGCCTGCCAGGTGCGCCCGAGGGTCTCGTCCACCAGCGCGGTGACGATGCCAAGGCCGATCGCACGGGCGCCTCGGCGCCCGTAGTGTCGGAGCGTGGCCAGCGACACCTGTGAGGACTGCGGCGCCGACGACGTTGGCGTCCACCTCGGCGACGCGCCGCTCTGCGACCGCTGCGCCGACCGCCGCGTGGCCGGGTTGACCGGTCAGCCCCAGCTCGGTGCACCGCCGGCGGCGTTCGTCCTCACCGGGCCCGACGGTCGCCGCCACCGCATGCAGCCTCGGCCGTGGGGGGCACCGACGGGCATCGTGGTGGAGCTGGAGGAGACCGGGGCTCCTCCCGGTGAGGGCTTCCGGTTCTCCATCCTCGGCCCCCACGACGCCGACGTCGGGGATCTGCTCGGCCAACTGCGGGCCCACGCCGAGGCCGAGGTGTCCCGCCGCTACCTGGAGCCCAACCCCCACCGAGCGAGCTGGCTCCTGGCCCACGACGAGGTGGCCGGCCGCCTGGTGTGGGGCGAGGGCGGGGAGGAGGGCGGGCCCTACGACGTCGTCGTCGACGGCCGGACGCTGACCTGGGAACAGTTCGGCCACGCCCTCGAGCCCTACGAGGGACGGCGGTTCCGCCTGGTCAGGGAAGACCGTCTCCTCGACGCCCGCCCCGACGCCGACGTGCTCGCCTTCCCGCCCCGCCAGGCGTCCGCGCCGCCGGCGGGCGAGCCACCGGAGCACGCCGTCGGGCCGAGCATCGACGAGGTGTTGTCGGCGTTCCTGGCCGCCCAGGAGCAGCGCCTGGCGTCGCGGACCTTCGCCAACTACCGCTCGGTCGTCGACCTGCTGCGCCACTGCCTCAACGGCTACGGCCACCAGTACCTCGACGACGACGAGCGGCGCCGCTACGAGGCTGCGTTCGACGCCGGCGACGAGGACGCCTTCGTCCACCTCTTCGGCCCCGACAAGATCGCCGACGGCCTCGGCGAGTTCCTGGACTACTTCATGGTGCGCAAAGTGATGGCGGGCGAGGAGCTCCTTCGGGCGGCGGGCACGGTGACCAAGAAGCTGGCCAAGTGGATGGCGGCCAACGGCTACCTCGATGCGGCGGCGGCCGGCGAGGCGGTCGAGCGCGGATCGAGCGCCGCCCGGGACCTGCCCAGGGCCGAGCGGCTGTCCCGGCTGCTGTTCGACCAGGCCCAGCGCCAGGCCAAGGACGACAGCGACCTGGTCGACGACGACGTCGTGGAGGACTACTTCACGATCGAGCGGGTCGAGCCCGGCGCTTTGTGGCTGTCCGGCGACATCGGCCCGGTGAAGATCGGCAAGGAGGCAAGCTCACTGGCCCAGCCCGGGTGGTCGGTGTACCTGGTGCTGGGCCGGGTGGCGCGGGGCTGGAAAGTTCTCGAGTCAGGCAACGTCTACCCGTAGGCAGGCATCTGCCTGTTGGGCGGCTCCGCGGCGCGATTACCGAGCGCGGCAGCCGTGCCGTTATGCGCTTGTCGGCCAGGATCCAAGCGGAGCGGTCGGTCCGTCGACTCGGCGAGCGTTCTGGGGCACTCGCGCTACGGCGCTACTTCACCCGAAGCGTCTTGCCGTCGCGCTCGCGACAGAATGCGTCCTCCGCTGGCCGGCCCGGCCCAAGGGCGGTACCGAGCGCGCAGTTTGGCAATGATGGCGACTGCGATGCGGCGTCGGGCCACTCCCGACGGCGGCACAGCGGAGGTACGCTGTGCATGTGCCTCGCAAGATCTGGACGGCGGCCGAGCTCGAGAAGCTGTCACGTGCCGAACAGCAGCGGATCTTCGACGAGAGCATCGTGACCGACCTGTCTGAGCTGCCGCCGGAGTTCCTCGAGCGGATACGTGCCGACGTACGCCGCCACATCGACGAGCACGAAGCCAGCGACACCGCATAGCCGTGGCCGGCCAGCGGCTCGTGGTGCGCGTATCGCGTGCCGTATTCGATGAGATCGACCGCGCGCTCGGCACCGAACGAGGCCCACACGGCGAGCCCTCGGCCAACGACTTCCTGACGATCGATCTCCTCCCGATCGTCGACGCCTTCGCAACGCGTTTCGACGACCTGCCCCTACTGATCGAGGGACGGCCGGACTACCGGATCCTGATCTCGGCTGGGGTGCTTGTCCGCGCCGTCGCCGTCACCGGGCAGCTCGTATCCGACGGCTCGGTTGAGTTGATCAGCATCTCGCTCGACATCGACCTCGAATGAGCCTCGCTCTCGCTACTCTCTGCTGATCGTCGCGACTGCCCCGCGAGCCGTCCCACCGTCGGCGTCGAGCGGTTTCGCGCAGCGGTGCCGGAGGCGCTCATTCTAGCCTCGATTGTTCGCGCGACCCCTTGAACTACCGCCCGTAGTCCGCGTAAAAGCCCTCCCGACCTGCGAGAATGCGTGTTCTCAACGCAGCACAAACCGCAGATAGGGAGGGCTCCTTGAAGGTGCATCGTAGTCGCTCGGTCCGCAACGTGAAGGTGACCACCGACGGTGAGGGGCTGGTGTCCCACGCCGGCACCGGCCTGGTGGCGGAGATGGCCGACCGCTCGGGGCTGACCGAGGCCATGTCGGTGGCCATGGCCGGCTGCGGGATCTCCTGGCACACCCACGACCCCGGCGTGGTGCTCACCCATCTGGCCGTGGCCATCGCCGACGGTGCCGACTGCCTGTCGGCGCTGGCCGTGCTGCGGGACCAGGATGCGCTGTTCGGCCCGGTGGCCTCCCACGCCACCGCGTGGCGGGCCGTGCAGGCGGTGACGTCGCTGGAGCTGGGGACCATCGCGGCGGCCCGCGCCGCCGCCCGGGCCGCGGTGTGGGCGGCGGGGCGGGCCCCGGCGAGGGTGACGCTGGACTTCGACGCCACCTTGGTCGACGCCCACTCCGACAAGCAGGATGCGGCGCCCACCTACAAGCGGGGGTTCGGCTTCCATCGTGCGTCCAGCAGCTCGGGCGCCATGACGACAGGGAGGTTGTTATGACGTAACCGAGCGACAAGCTCACGACAGCCAGCCGGTGAGAGTCCGGTCCGGGGAGACGCCAGGGTCCCCGGCAGCACGGCTCCCGGCGTCGGGCGAGATCCCGCCGTCGAAGCGGAGCGACGAAGTCCCTGAGAGGGGGCGAGCGACTGGCCGGTCTGCAACATCATGTGAAGCCTGACAAGCGTCGTCACCGAAGCCTCCGTGAGGGGGACCAAGGGAGAGCCGAGCCCATGGTGGAAGGGCGAAGGCCATGGAAGTCGTCTGGGATCCTGGAGCGGGCGACGAAGAACTCCCCGGCGTAGTGGGCGTTGAACGGTCAGAGGGTTGTCGTGGGAACTGGAGAGAGCCTCCTCGGCCCCTGGGTCTGCGGCCCGGGGAGCGTGCCCGTCTATAACCGGCGAACCCGGGAAGTGGCGAGGCAGCCGAGAGGCAGTCGGAGGGGGCCGTAGTAGTGACGACGGGCGGGACAACACAACCCGCTCCGAGCGAAGGGCCCCTACTTCATCGGCGCACGTGAAGGATCGGAGGAGCCCTGATGAGTGCCGACGTGTCGGCCAGGTCCGTCAGCCACGCCGAGGGTGTGGACAAGGTTCGAGCCCTTCAACGCGTGCTGTATCGCAGCGCCAAGCAGAACCCCACACGGCGGTTCCATGCCCTCTACGACAAGGTCGCCCGCAGCGACATCTTGTGGCGGGCGTGGGTCGACGTGGCCACCAATGCCGGCGCCCCGGGTGTCGACGGCGTCTCGATTGACGCCATCGCCGCGGAAGGGGTCGCTGGAGTGCGAGCGTTCCTCGATGAGCTCGCCGCCGAGTTGCGGGCCAAGACGTATCGGCCTCAGCCGCTGCGGCGAGTGCACATCCCCAAGCCGGGCAAGCCGGGCGAGACCCGGCCGCTGGGCATACCCACCGTCCGGGACCGGGTGGTGATGGCGGCAGCAAAGATCGTTCTCGAACCAGTCTTCGAGGCCGACTTCTCTCCGTCCAGCTTCGGCTTCCGGCCGAAGCGATCGGCCCATGACGCCATCGAGGTGATCCGGGCCGAGGCCAACCGGGGTCGGGACTGGGTGCTCGACGCCGACATCAAGGCGTGTTTCGACAACATCGACCACGACGCCCTCATGGGCCAGGTGGAGCGCCGGGTGGTTGACCGGCAGATGCTGAAGCTGCTGCGATGCTGGCTGCGAGCGGGGATCCTCGAGGGCGGGGTGGTGTCCGACACCGATGCCGGAACCCCGCAGGGCTCGCCGATCTCGCCGCTTCTGGCCAACATCGCCCTTCATGTCCTCGACGAGGCGTGGCGGGCGAAGTCGGCTGGCGTCGGTGTGCTGGTGAGGTACGCGGACGACCGTGCGCCACGAACGCAAGGAGGGATCGATGTAGAAGATCGAACTCGACGAGCGGTGCTGTGCCAGAGATGGAGGTGGGCCCTCCGGGACCGCCCTGCAGGGGGAGGTCTCAAACCACCGC
>JBOGHR010000664.1:0-3699 GCA_050744905.1 Acidimicrobiales bacterium | reverse complement strand
CCTCCTGCCCGTCGCCCGCCGCCTCGGGGGCGGGGGCCACCCCACCGCCGTCCTCGGGAGCAGGGGCGCCGTCGCCCGGGGGGGGCTCGGCGCCGGCGTGCGACCACTCCTCGGCGGAGATGGCCTCGCCGCCCTCGGCCGGCTGCCACACCATCTCGCCGCCCTCGCCCCGCACCCACTCGCCCTCGGCCCACTCCTCGCCGGCGTAGCCGGCCTCCTCCTCCGCCAGCTGGGTCTCGCTCTTGATGTCGACCCGCCAGCCGGTGAGGCGGGCCGCCAGGCGGGCGTTCTGGCCCTCCTTGCCGATGGCGAGGGACAGCTGGTAGTCGTGCACGACCACGGTGGCGGTCCCCGTCTCGTCGTCGAGGCGGACCTCTTTGACCTTGGCCGGCTGGAGCGCCCGCATGACGAACTCGGCCGGGTCCTCGGAGAAGGGCACGATGTCGACCTTCTCGCCCCGAAGCTCGTTGGTGACCATCCGCACCCGGGCCCCGCGGGCGCCCACGCAGGCCCCGACGGGGTCGACGTTGGCGTCGTTCGACCACACCGCGATCTTGGTGCGGTGGCCGGGCTCGCGGGCCGCCGCCCTGATCTCCACCACCCCGCTGCTGATCTCCGGCACCTCCAGCTCGAAGAGCCGCTTGATGAGCCCCGGGTGGGTGCGGCTGACGACGATCTGGGGCCCCTTGGTGGTCTTGCGCACCTCCACGATGTACGCCTTGAGGCGGGCGCCGTGCTCGTACCGCTCGTACGGCACCTGCTCGGCCTGGGGCAGCAGGGCCTCGACCTTGCCCAGGTCCAGCAGCGTGTAGCGGTTGTCGCTCTGCTGGATGATGCCGGTGACGATGTCGCCCTCCCGCCCGGCGTACTCCTCGTACTTGAGGTCGCGCTCGGCCTCCCGGATGCGCTGGAAGATCACCTGCTTGGCCGTCTGGGCGGCGATGCGCCCGAAGTTCTCGGGCGTGTCGTCCCACTCCCGCACGACGGTGCCGTCCTCGTCCAGCTCCTGGGCGTAGACGCGGAACTCCATGTTCTCGGGGTCGATGGTGACGACCGCCTCCTCGGCGGCGTCGGGCATGCGCTTGTAGGCCGCGACCAGGGCGTTGGCCAGCGCGTCGAGGAGGGTGTCGACGCCGATCCCCTTCTCGCGCGCCACCAGCTGGAGCGCCTCCATGAACTCGAAGTTCCCCTTCACGATCCCGCCCTCCCGCCGGCCGCCGGCGCCGGCCGCTTCCTGCCGGGCCTGGGCGCCGGGCCCCACTCGAACACGGTGCGGGCCCGCTCGATGTCGCCGTAGGCCAGGCGCCGGCCGGCCACCACGATCCCCTCGTCGTCGACCGCCTCCAGCAGGCCCTCCAGGCGGCGCTCCCCCGCCACGTCGGGCCGGGTCTTCACGTTGACGGTGGCCCCCACGGAGCGCCGGAAGTGCTCCGGGCGGCGCAGCGGCCGCTCGACGCCGGGGCTGGACACCTCGAGGGTGTAGCGGCCGGGAACCGGGTCGTGGCGGTCGAGCAGCTCGGACACGGTGGTGCTGACGGCGGCCACGGCGTCGAGGTCGACGCCGCCGGGACGGTCGACGAAGATCTGCAGGGCGCCGGACGAGAACCGGGCGTCCACCAGCTCGAAGCCGGCGGCGGCCAGCACCGGTTCCACGAGCTCACGTACCCGTGTCGCAGGGTCCACTCGCCATCCTCCTCTCGTTCCGACAGACAAAAGCGTGGGCCCCCGCCCACGCTCCGAACCGAAAAATCGATCGATGCAGCCTCGCGAGTATAGCGCCGCTTCCCCGGCGCCCGATCGCGCCCACCCGCGAGGCCGGCCGGCAGCCTACGGCGCCACCGCCGCCGCCGCCCCGTCCAGGGCGACCTCGTCCCGCCCGCCCGTGCGCCGGTCCTTGCGCTCGACCACGCCGCGGGCCAGCCCCCTGGCGCCGACGATGAGCTGGGTCGGCATGCCGAGCAGGTCGGCGTCGGCGAACTTCACCCCCGGCGACGCGTCCCGGTCGTCGTAGAGCACGGCCACTCCCGCCGCGTTCAGCTCGCCGTAGAGGCGGTCGGCCGCCTCGGCCACCCCGGGGCTGCGCCCGGCGCCCAGGGAGATCAGGTGGACACGGTAGGGCGCCACCTCGGCCGGCCACACCAGGCCGGCGTCGTCGTGGTGCTCCTCGGCGACCACCGCCGGAGCCCGGCTGATGCCGATCCCGTAGCAGCCCATCCAGTAGGGGTGCTCGGCGCCCGCCTCGTCGCTGAACGTGGCGCCGGGGACCTTGGTGGAGTAGGTGAGCCCGAGCTGGAACGTGTGGCCCGCCTCCACCGCCTGGACCACCTCCAGGGGGGCCCCGCACCGGGGGCAGGGGTCGCCGGCGGCCACGGTGGCGAAGCTCCCCCACTCGTCGACGGTGAAGTCGCGGCCCAGGGTGGCGCCGCTCACGTGGTGGTCGGCCCGGTTGGCGCCCGTGACCCAGGGACCGCCGGCCCGCACGGCGTGGTCGGCCACGACCCGCACGCCGGCGTGGCGCAGGCCCATGGGCCCGATGTACCCCTTCACCAGCCCCGGGTGGCGGGCGAAGTCGTCGTCGTCGAAGGGGCGCATGCCGGCGGGGACCCGCACGTCGCGGTCGCCGGGCACGAGGACCACGACGGGCCGGCCGTCGGCGTCGGCCATGGCCAGGCACTTGAGCATCCCGGCGGCGGTGAGGCCCCGCCCGGAGAAGAGCTCGACGACCAGGTCGATGCCGGGCCGGTCCGGCGTGTGGTGCTCCTCCAGGGGCTCGTCGGACGGCTCGGACGGCTCGGCCGCCGGCCGCTCGCCGGCGGTGGCGGCCTCCACGTTGGCCGCGTAGTCGTCCTTCGGGCAGCGGGCGAAGTGGTCCTCGCCGATGGGGCTGGACACCATGAACTCGTGGTTCACGTCGCCGCCGATGGCGCCGGCGTCGGCCTCCACCGGCGTGTAGCCGAGGCCCAGGCGCTCGAAGATCCGGCAGTAGGCGTCGTACATCAGCTGGTACGAGGCCCGCATCCCCTCCTGGCTGGCGTCGAAGGAGTAGGCATCCTTCATGATGAACTCCCGGCCCCGCAGCAGGCCGAAGCGGGGGCGGGGCTCGTCTCGGTACTTGAACTGGATCTGGTACACGTTGAGCGGCAGGTCGCGGTAGGAGCCGACCTCGGCCGCCACCGTCGCCGTCACCAGCTCCTCGTGGGTGGGGGCGAGCACGAACCGACCCCCCTTGCCCTCCAGGGTGAAGAGGATGTCGGCCATGGTCTCCAGCCGGCCGGTCTGGGCCCACAGATCAGCGGGCTGGATGATGGGCATCAGGATCTCCTGGGCCCCCGCCGCGTCCATCTCCTCGCGCACCACCCGCTCGACGTTCTGCAGGACCCGCCAACCGAGGGGGAGGAACGTGTAGATGCCCGACGCCACCCGGCGGACGTAGCCGGCCCGCACCAGGAGCTGGTGGCTCACCGCCTCGGCTTCCGACGGGGCGTCCCGCAGGGTGCGGAGGAGCAGGCGGGACATGCGCATGGCGACCGAGGCTACCGGGCCCTCGCCGCCGTCCGGGGCTCAGAAGTGGGTGCGGCAGAACGGCAGCGGGGAGCTGCCCAGGAAGGCGTCGGCCTCGGCCAGCGCGCCGGGCCGGTGCTCGACCACCCGGCCGGCGGCGGCCAGGGTCGAGGCCGCGGTGCCGCCCAGGTACAGGGC
>JBOGHR010000663.1:0-2997 GCA_050744905.1 Acidimicrobiales bacterium | reverse complement strand
GAACACGGCGCCCTGGTCCTTGCCGTCCTTCTTGCGACGGGGTACGGCCAGGCGGATGCGGCACACCGGGGTGCCGCCCTTGGTCTCGTCGAGCTCGGGGTCGCGGGTGAGGCGGCCGACGAGGTTGATGCTGTTCATGGTGAGGGCCCTCCTTGGGCTCGAAAGTGGTCGTTGTCCGCGAGGTCGCGGGGGCGCGTGAGCCCCCGATGCCCGGAGGGGCCCGGCTTCGACGGGGTGAGACGCGCACAGGACTCAGGCCGCGGGGTGGCGAACCCAGATCTCACAGGCGCCGGTGTGGGCCACGCGGGCGAAGCCGGCCATGCCGAGGGCGCCGGCGGCGCCGGGCGAGAGGCGAGGGTGGACGAGGGCCACGGTTCCCACGTCGGGCGGCGGGGCGGTGCGTTCGTTGGCCTGGGGGGCCAGGCCGGCGGCCGACGCCACCAGGTCGTCCACCGTGCGGCGCAGTCGGGGGGAGCCGTCCATGCGCACGCGGACGCGGGCGACGGCGTGCATCGCGGTGGTGTGGTCGCGCCCACCCAGGGCCCGGCCGATGGCCGGGTACGACAGCCCTGCGACTTCGCGCAGCACGTAGGCCGCCACATGGCGGGCCTCCACGGCGTGGCGCACTCGGCTGGGCCCACAGAGCACCTCGGCGTCGACGCCGAAGGCGGCTCCGGCGGCGGCGAGGGTGTCCCGGACGCCTGCCGGGGCCTCGGTCCGGTCGGTCATGGTCATGGGTGTGTCCCTCCTTGTTCGTGGAGTTGGTCGCGGCCGGGGCTGTCGCGCTTTCACAGAGCCCCCGCCTCGGGAGGCAGGAAGGCGACGGTGTAGGTGGCGGGGTCGTCGCCCTGGGCCCGGATGAACTCGAGGGCCTCGGCCTTGTACTGGCGCAGCTGGGCCTGGTAGGTGGCCATGTCGCGGGGGTTGTTCAGCACGACGAGCAGGGTCACCCGCAGGGCGAGCCGCCCGTCGGTGCCGACGGAGAAGTCGATGCTGTAGTGGGGCGTCCAGTGCGGCAGGGCCTGGGCCAGGCGGTGGTCGCGCTCGAGGCGGTCGGTGGCCGGAAGGCCCCGCGAGCCGCCGCCGGTGGTGGCCACCGACGTTGAACTGGTGGTCGTCAGGCCCGGCGCCCGGGTGGTTGACGTTGTCGACGACAACGGGATGGTCGTCGTGGTCGAGGCGGGCGAGGGGGCCGAAGGAGTGGGCCCGGTCGGCGTGCACCCTGCGACGACCAGGGCTAGGCCGGCGAGGGCGACGGCTCGGCGTTGGAACCGGGCGACGCGGCTCATGCCGCCATGGCCGTCGCTGCCCTCATCCGGCCCCAGCCGAGGATCTCGGGGTTGGTGGTGTAGTCGGAGTAGGTGCGCCGCCCGACCTCGTTGGAGGTGTTGCCCTCGATGCTGCGCACCGTTGCCCCGTCGAGGACCTCGACGATGCCGACGTGCTCGTCGTCGCGGAAGATGATCACGTCGCCCGGCTGGGGCTTGTCGCCGTCGCCCCGGTCGTGCCAGATGCCGTTGGAGGCCAGCCAGCTGTGCAGGCCGGAGACGCCGGGCAGGCGCCAGCCCCCGTCGACGCCGCCCGAGAACGGGTGGCCGGCCTCCCGGTAGACCCAGCTCACGAAGTCGGCGCACCACTGCTCGGCGGCCGATGAGCCGAGGAACTTGGCGATCTGGGCGCCGCAGTTGCAGCCGTCGGGCTCTTCGCGCAGGCCCAGCTGCTCCTGGGCGATGCGCACGATGTCGACGTCGCTGAGCCCGGCGCAGCTGCCGCTGGCGCCACCCAGGCGGGCGAAGACCGTGTAGGCGCCGTAGCGGCCGTACTCGGTGCGCCCGGCCAGCGGCTCGCCTGGGATCTCCGGCCAGGTCATGTCCGCATGCGCCGCGTCGGCCTGGTTCATGACGTAGGGGCTGCGCTCGGGGCCGACGCCGGCGCTGCGGTAGATCGAGCCCCGGTTGTAGGCGAGGAAGGCGAGCTGCACGTCCTGGCCCGAGCTGGTGGGGCTCAGGGTCACGCCGTAGACGGAGCTGGCCAGGTCCTTGAGGTAGTCGGCCGCCCGCCGCAGGCTGTCCTCCTTGGTCGAGGTGGTGACGTCTGGGTGGTCGGGGTTGGCCGTGCCCAGCGCCTCGCCGGCCAGCGCGGAGCGGCTGGCGTCGTTGCCCGACTCCCGGTAGTCGACCGCGGCGAGGGCCGCCCACGACAGCTGGGCCGCCTTGGCCACCGTCTCGTAGCTGGCCTTGAGGGCGTTGATGCGCTCCCGGGTGCCGGCGTCGATGTCGGCCGAGGCCGGGACGGAGCCGGTGCAGGCCGCGTCGGCCTTGGGGGCGCCGGCCAGGGCGAGGAACACGATCGCCAACGGGAGCATCACCACGGTGAGGGCCACGGCGAGGACGCGCTTCACGTCGCTGCGGGCCCCGGATCGAGAGGTCCGAATGGAGAGATGTCAGCTCCTCTACGTGGCATTGACAGGAAGTAAGCGCCTGTTATGGTGAGTAACCGTATACCGACGTTCGCCGGGTCTGCTAGAGGGAAGCTGCGGTGGCTTCCCCGGAGCCGGCGGCGCTTTGCAGCCGGGGGCGTGCCGCTCCCGCGGAGGGAGGAAGCGGATGTTCCTGTTCGTGCGAGGACGCCTTCGGGGCGAGATCGGTGTCGACGCCGCCCCACACAGAGCGTCCCGGTGGGTGCGGACGGCACCCCGCCGGCTGCGCCGGGCCGCGAGAGCAGCGGGCGTCGCCCTGACCGCGCTGGTCCTCGACGCATCGGCCGCCTGGGGCCAGACGACCACCGTCCCCGCCGGTGGAGGCGCCTACAATCCCGATCCCAGCCAGGGCCCCGGCGGCCCCCAGCTGCAGCAGCTCGTCAACTGGGGGGCGGGCCTGATCCTCATCGGCTGTGCCGGCGCCATCGCCTGGCACGCCGGGCGCTGGGGCTGGGGCTCCCAGCAGCACAACATGGCCAAGGTCCAGGACGGCAAGGAGGGCGTGAGCCGGGCGGCGC
>JBOGHR010000662.1:0-1667 GCA_050744905.1 Acidimicrobiales bacterium | reverse complement strand
GCCTGGCATCGGCCGCGTCGGGCCGGGTCTCGCTGCGCAGCTGGCGAGCCCGCCCCATGAGCGGCCGGGGAGGACGGTCCACGGCCAACTCGCTGGTGCGTCATCACGAAGGGACGGTGGGTCAGTGACCGACCACCACCACGTGTCCGCCGTGCGCACGGAGGTGAGCGAACGCCTCACCACCGAGGCCCGCCACCGGGCCGCGGCCGGACTGGCCCCCCTCGGCCCCGACGAGGAGCAGGAGCTGGCGCGGCACTTCACCGACGAGGCGTTGGCGGCAGAGGCGGCCTGGCGCCTGTCGGCCGGGCGGGCGCCGGCGCCGGTGGCGGAGCGGACCGAGGTGGCCGAGGCCGTGCTGGCCGCCATGTACCAGATGGGCCGCCTCCAGCGCTTCCTCGACGCCCCCGACCTCGACAACGTCATCATCCACGGCGCCGCCTCCGCCACTCTCGAGTGGGCCGACGGGCGCATCGAGCACGTGGCGTCGCCCTTCGACTCCGACGAGGATCTGATCGCCGAGGTGCAGGCCCTGGCCAGCCGGCGGGGACGCACCGAGCGCCGCTTCGACTGGGCCAATCCCCGCCTCGACATGCGCCTCCCCGACGGCAGCCGGCTCACGGCGGTGATGTCGGTGGTGCACCGGCCCACCATCGTCATCCGCCGCCACCGCTTCGTGGACCTCAACCTCGACGACCTGGTCCGCCTCGGGACCATCGACCTGGCCCTGCACGCCTTCCTGGCCGCCGCCGTCACCTCCCGGCGCAACCTGGTCGTCGCCGGGACGACCAACGTGGGCAAGACCTCCATGGTGCGTGCCCTTATCGGCCTGGCCGACCCCGACGAGCACCTGGTCACCATCGAGACGTCCCTCGAGCTCGGCCTGCACCACCTGGCCCGGCACCGCAACGTCACCGCCCTCGAGGCCCGGGAGGCCAACGCCGAGGGGCACGGGGCCATCCCGGTGCGCGCCCTCACCGAGTACGCGGCCCGCCTCAACCCCGACCGCATCCTGGTGGGCGAGGTGCTGGGCGACGAGGCGCTGACCATGCTCCGGGCCCTCGGCGCCGGGGCGGACGGATCGCTGACCAC
The DNA here is from genome assembly GCA_050744905.1 of Acidimicrobiales bacterium. Taxonomy (GTDB): domain Bacteria; phylum Actinomycetota; class Acidimicrobiia; order Acidimicrobiales; genus DATLFN01. The sequence goes on along the minus strand of JBOGHR010000662.1, from coordinate 578 downwards.
CGTCCACGCCCGCCACTCCGACGCGGTGGCGCGCCGCCTGGCCTCCTACGTGGCCCAGTCGCCCACCCCGCTGCCGGTGGCCGCCACCCTCGACCTGATAGCCGACGCCGTCGACGTCATCGTGTTCCTGGCCTTCGTGCGCGACGGCGACGGTCGGCGCCGGCGGGTGGTGTCGTCGGTGCGGGAGGTCACCGGCACCAGCGACGGCCGCCTCGACACCAACGAGGTCTTCGCCCCCGGCTTCGACGGCCGGGCCGTGCCCACCGGCGTGCGGCCCCGCTGTGCCGACGAGCTGGCCTGGGCCGGCCTCGACCTCGGCCTGTTGGACAACGCCCTCGGCTGGTGGGCATCGTGAGCGCGGCGCTGTTCCTGGGTGCCACCTTCGGCCTCGGCGTGGGCGCGGCGGTGGTGGGCCTGCGTACCGGGACAGAGGCGCTGCCCGGGCCGGGGTGGCGTTGGATCGGCTCCCGTACCGGCCTGGCCGTTCTCGGCGGCGGCCTGGCCCTGGTGGCCACCGGCTGGCCGGTGGCGGCGGTGGCCGGCGCAGCGGCGGGGGCCATGGCGCCCGGTCTGGTGGC
>JBOGHR010000661.1:0-2216 GCA_050744905.1 Acidimicrobiales bacterium | reverse complement strand
GCCCCGCCCTGGCCCCCGGGGACCGGCTGGTGGCCGTCCGCTGCCGCCGGCCCCCGCCGGGCGCCCTGGCCGTGCTCGCCGACCCCCGGCTGCCCACCCGCACGCTGGTCAAGCGGGTGGCGGCGGTGGGCCCCGGGGGCGTCACCGTCGAAGGCGACGCCCCCGGCGCCAGCACGGACAGCCGCACCTTCGGCCCGGTGCCGGCGGTGTGGGGCCGGGTGGTGTACCGCTACGGGCCGAGGGAGCGGGCCGGCCGCTTGTGAGGCCGATGGGCTCGTCCCCGGAGGTTGCCCGCCGAGGCCGGTCGCGCGGCGGCCGCCGGAGCCGGCCGGCCGTGAAGCCGATCGGCTCCCGGGCCCGGCGTGGGACCGCGGAGCGGGGGCGCGGCCGGGCCGGGGGTTACGATGCCGCCATGGAGGGGCTCGATCTCGAACGCCTGCTGGCGCCCGGCTACCTGGAGGGCCTCTCTACCCTGCCCATGGAGGAGGTGCGGGCCAAGAAGGCGGAGTGCGGGCGGGCCGAGGGGGCCCTGTCCTACCTTCGCCGGCTGGTGGGCGTGCGCCTCGACATCGTGCGCACCGAGATGGAGCGGCGGGCGGCGGGGGGCACGGGGGAGCTGTCGGAGATCATCGAGCACCTGCCCGAGATCCTGGCCGAGGGCGGCACCCGCACCACCACCGGGCGCCTGGTGAGCCTCGACCTGCCCGACGTCAACCTCCGCCTGCTGACCGCCGACCTGGACCGCATCTTCGACGTCGGCCGGGCCGCCCGGCTGGCCGAGATGGACGAGGCCGAGGTCCGCCGGCTGGCCGACCGCCTGGCCGAGCTCGAGGGGCGGGTGTCGGCCGACCGCCGGGCGCTGCACCAGCGCCTGGACGCCCTCCAGGCCGACGTGGTCCGCCGGTACAAGTCGGGCGAGGAGAGCCCCGGCTCCCTGCTCGGGTAGCGGCCCGGCACCGGTGGGCAGGCCATGAGGGAAGAGCCGGGCACGGCCGAGGGTTGACGCTGACCCATGCGCCGCCTCGCCGTCCTGTCGATGCACACCTCGCCCCTGGCCCAGCCGGGCACGGGCGACGGGGGCGGCATGAACGTGTACGTGCGCCAGCTGTGCGCGGCCCTCGCTCGCCAGGGCCTGGAGTGCGACGTCTACACCCGGGCGGCGTCGCCCGAGCCGGCCGCGGTGGTGGCGGTGGAGCCGGGGATGCGCGTGCACCACGTCCCGGCCGGCCCGCTGGCCCGGGTCGCCAAGGAGGACCTCCCGGGCCTGGTCGAGGAGTTCGCCGACGGGGTCCTCACCCGCATCGACCACGGCCACCCGGCCGACGCCATCTCCGCCAACTACTGGCTGTCGGGACTGGCCGGCCACGCCCTCAAGCACCGCCTCGACCTGCCGCTGGTGTCGACGTTCCACACCCTGGCCCGGGTCAAGGCGGAGGGCGACCAGGACCCCGCCCGCCGGGCGAGGGCCGAGCTGGAGGTGATGGGCTGCTCGGACGCGGTGCTGGCGTCGTGCAGCGTCGAGGCCGACCAGATCGCCTCGCTGTACGGCGCCGACCCCGGCCGCATCGAGATCGTGGCGCCCGGCGTCGACCACGCCTTCTTCTCCCCCGGGCACCGGCCGCAGGCCCGCCGGGCGCTGGGGTTGGACGACGGCGGGCCCATGCTGGTCTTCGTGGGCCGGATCCAGCCCCTCAAGGGCCTGGACGTGGCGGTGCGGGCGCTGGCCCAGCTCACCCCCTCCTTCCCCGACTCGTTCCTCGTCGTGGTGGGCGGCCCCAGCGGCCCCGACGGCGCGGCCGAGGTGGCGCGCGTCGGCCGCCTGGCCGCCGACCTGGGGCTGTCCGGCCGGGTCCGGAGGGTGGCGCCGCAGCCCCACGAGCTGCTGTCGACCTACTACCGGGCGGCCGACGTGTGCCTGGTCCCCAGCCGCTCCGAGTCCTTCGGGCTGGTCGCCCTGGAGGCGGCGGCGTGCGGCACCCCGGTGGTCGCCTCGGCGGTGGGCGGCCTGCGCACGCTGGTGGACCACGGGCGCACTGGCTTCCTCGTCGACGGGCGCGACCCCGCCGACTTCGCCGCCTTCGCCGCCGAGCTGCTCCACCACCCGAGGCTGGCCCGGGACGTCTCGGAGCGGGCCGCCGCCCGGGCCCGCGACTACACGTGGTCGGAGGCCGCCGGGCGCCTGCACCGGCTGTGCGACGCGCTCACCACCGCCACGC
>JBOGHR010000660.1:0-4255 GCA_050744905.1 Acidimicrobiales bacterium | reverse complement strand
GCGAAGGCCACGCCCGCCGGCGTCAGCCGCAGGCCCCGGCCGTCCCGGGCGACGAGGGGCACGCCGATCTCGCCGGCGAGGGCCGCCAGGGCCGACGACACCGCCGGCTGGGTCACCACCAGCCGCTCGGCGGCGCCCCGGACGGAGCCGGCGTCGGCCACGGCCAGGAACGTCCGCAGTTGGCCCAGGGTCATGCCTGCCACTATACATCACCTTTCCGTGATGAGTCCTGTGCGGATCCGTCAATAGACGGATGATGAGAGCCATGAGAGAATCGCGTCACCGCCGAGCGATCGGCCGGACGCGAGCACGCAGAGGAGACCGCATGGCTGAGAACGGCAAGGCCGGCCAGCAGCAGCTGGAAGGCGACAAGCGCTGGGGCGCCGGGGTCATCCCCTACGCCAAGATGGGCTACTACGAGCCCGACTACGAGCCCAAGGACACCGACATCATCGCCGCCTTCCGGGTGACGCCCCAGAAGGGCGTGCCGCCCGAGGAGGCCGGTGCGGCGGTGGCCGGCGAGTCGTCCACCGCCACGTGGACCGTGGTGTGGACCGACCGCCTCACCAACTACAAGCAGTACCAGGCCAAGTGCTTCCGGGTCGACCAGGTGCCGGGCGCCGAGAACCAGTACATGTGCTACATCGCCTACGACATCGACCTGTTCGAGGAGGGCTCCATCCCGAACATGACGGCGTCGATCATCGGCAACGTCTTCGGGTTCAAGGCCCTCAAGGCCCTCCGCCTCGAGGACCTGCGCGTCCCCACGCACTACGTGAAGACCTTCCAGGGCCCGCCCCACGGCATCGTCATGGAGCGGGAGTACATCAACAAGTTCGGCCGGCCCCTCCTGGGCGCCACCACCAAGCCCAAGCTGGGTCTGTCCGCCAAGAACTACGGCCGGGTCGTCTACGAGGCGCTGCGCGGCGGCCTCGACTTCGTGAAGGACGACGAGAACATCAACAGCCAGCCGTTCATGCGCTGGCGGGACCGCTACCTCTACACCATCGAGGGCGTCCAGCGGGCCATGGAGCAGACCGGCGAGGTCAAGGGTCACTACATGAACGTGACCGCCGCCACCATGGAGGAGATGTACAAGCGGGCCGAGTTCGCCAAGGAGCTGGGCAGCGTCATCATCATGATCGACCTGGTCATCGGCTTCACGGCCATGACGTCGATGTCGAAGTGGGCCCGCGACAACGGCATGATCCTCCACCTGCACCGGGCCGGCTACGCCACCTACGCCCGCCAGAAGAACCACGGGGTGAACTTCCGCGTCCTGTCGAAGTGGTGCCGGCTGCTCGGCGTCGACCACATCCACGCCGGCACGGTGGTGGGCAAGCTCGAGGGCGACCCCAACATCATCCGGGGCTACTACGACACCCTTCGCCTCAACCACGTGCCCCGCCAGCCCGAGCACGGCATCCTCTTCGACCAGGACTGGGCGTCGATGCCGGGCGTCATGCCCGTGGCCTCGGGCGGCATCCACGCCGGCCAGATGCACCAGCTCCTCCACTACCTGGGCGAGGACGTCGTCCTGCAGTTCGGCGGCGGCACGATCGGGCACCCGTCGGGCATCGCCGCCGGCGCCGAGGCCAACCGGGTCGCCGTCGAGGGCATCATCAAGGCCCGCAACGAGGGCCGCGACTACATGAAGGAGGGCCCCGAGATCCTCAAGGACCTGGCCAAGAAGTGCCCGCCCCTCCAGGTCGCCCTCGACACCTGGGGCGAGATCGCCTTCAACTACGAGTCCACCGACACGCCCGACGTCCTCGAGACGCCGACGCCGGCCTAGACAGGAGCGACCATGCGCATCACGCAGGCAACCTTCTCGTTCCTCCCCGACTTCACCGACGACGAGATCCGGCTCCAGCTGGAGTACGCCATCCAGAACGGGTGGGCCATCGCCGTGGAGTTCACCGACGACCCGCACCCCCGCAACAGCTACTGGGACATGTGGGACCTCCCGATGTTCGAGATCGACGACGCGTCGGCGGCCTTCATGGAGGTCAGGAAGTGCCGGGAGGCCTACCCGAACCACTACGTCAAGGTCACGGCCTACGACCCCCGGCCGTGCCGGCAGACCTCGGCGTTCGACTTCATCGTCAACCGGCCGCCCGAGGAGCCCGGCTTCCAGCTCGAGCGCACCGAGGTGCGGGACCGGAAGATGAACTACACCATCCGCTCCTACGCCCACAACCAGCCCCACGGTGAGCGCTACCAGGAGAACGGCAAGGGATGAGCGAGACCGACGGCGGCTCGGGGCGGGGCTTCGGCATGCGCAGCGGGCGGCCGTCGGGGACCAACGGCGACGCCGACCAGCAACCCGAGCAGGAGGTCCTCCTCTCCGACGACGACACCGTCGACGTCGGGGAGGAGGAGGCCTCCGTCCACACCAAGGAGGTCCTCGACCGCCTGGACCGCGAGCTGGTGGGCCTGGAGCCCGTCAAGGCCCGCATCCGGGAGATCGGCGACCTCCTCCTGGTGGACCGGCTCCGGCGGAAGTTCGGCATCGAGTCGACCCGGCCCAGCCTGCACATGTCCTTCACCGGCAGCCCGGGCACGGGCAAGACCACCGTGGCCCTGCGCATGGCCGAGCTGCTCCACCGCCTCGGCTACCTGCGCAAGGGCCACCTGGTCGCCGTGACGCGCGACGACCTGGTCGGCCAGTACATCGGCCACACCGCCCCCAAGACCAAGGAGGTCCTCAAGCGGGCCATGGGCGGCGTGCTCTTCATCGACGAGGCGTACTACCTGTACCGCCAGGAGAACGAGCGCGACTACGGCCAGGAGACCATCGAGATCCTCCTCCAGGTGATGGAGCAGGAGCGCGAGAACGTCGTCGTGATCCTGGCCGGCTACAAGGACCGGATGGACCAGTTCTTCCAGTCCAACCCGGGCATGGGCAGCCGCATCGCCCATCACATCCACTTCCCCGACTACACCCTCGACGAGCTGGTGGCCATCGGCGACCTCATGCTGGACGAGCAGCAGTACGAGCTGTCCGACGACGGCCAGAAGGCGTTCCGGGAGTACCTGGAGCGGCGGATGCAGCAGCCCCGCTTCGCCAACGCCCGCAGCGTGCGCAACGCCCTGGAGCGGTCCCGGCTGCGCCAGGCCACCCGCATCGTCTCGTCGGCCGGCACGCTGACCAGGACCGACCTGGTCCGCATCGAGGCCGAGGACATCCTGAAGAGCCGGGTGTTCTCCGACACCGAGCACGACAACCCCGACGGGGTGCGCGACGTGGGCGACGACCCTCCCCCCGAGGAGGCGGCCGACGAGGGAGCGCCGCCGCCCGGTTGACCCCGCTCCCGAGTAGATAGGTCACCGTTTCGGTGACCTGTTTACTCGGGGTCGCGGTCGGCGTGCCGGGGCGGGTCGACCAGGCGCTCGAGGGTGGCCCGGTCGAGGATCCCGCCACAGCCGGTTCCGCGGCGGTCGGCGAGCACGGCCGCCGGGGCCCCCGGCTGGCCGAAGCCGTCGAGGACCAGGTCGGCGGCCGTCACGTCGTGGTCGGCGGTGTAGCCGTTGACCACCACCGCCGTGCGCAGCCCGGCGCCCACCGCCGACTCGAGGCCCTCGGCGGAGTCCTCCACCGCCACCACCCCGGCGGGGCCCACGCCGAGCAGCTCCACCGCCCGCACGAACGCCTCGGGGTCGGGCTTGCGGGCGGCCACCTCGTCGCCGGCGACCACCACGTCGAACCGCACCCCGGGCACGCACCGCTCCAGCACGCTGCCCACCCAGCCCCGGCTGCCGGTGGTGGCCACCGCCAACCGGCAACCCGCTCCGGCCAGCTCGCCCAGGAGGCGGGTGGCCCCGGGGCGCGCCCGGACCCGGCCCTGGGCGATGAGGTCCTTCATGATCGCCGTCTTGCGCTCGTGGAGCCGGGCGGCCAGCTCAGCCCGCTCCGCCTCCTCCACGCCCTGGTCGGCCAGGTAGCCCTCGATGCGCCGGCGTCCGCCGGTGACCCGCAGCAGCCGCCCGTACTCGTACTCGTCCCAGCGGTAGGACAGGCCCAGCTCCTCGAAGGCCAGGTTGAACGCCACCCGGTGGCCGTGGCGCTCGCTGTCGACCAGCGTCCCGTCCACGTCGAACACGACGGCCTCCAGCCGCCGCCGGGCGCCGTCGCCGGCGGGTGCCCCGGTCAAACGGCCGGCGTCACGACGGGGGGCCGCCCACGGGCGGAGGGCCGCCGGGGAACAGGTCCTCCCAGTCCCCGGCGGCGGCGGCCCGCAGGTCGGCGAAGGCC
>JBOGHR010000659.1:0-9693 GCA_050744905.1 Acidimicrobiales bacterium | reverse complement strand
GGCCACGGCGCCGCCGCCGGCGGCGGCCCCACCCGCCACCCGTCCCGGGTGACGGGGCCGTTGGCGGCCGGCGAGCGGGCCCTGCTCCTCGACCGGAAGGGCCGTCGCTACCTGGTGACCCTGGTCGAGGGGGGCCAGTTCCACACCCACGCCGGCTGGGTGGCCCACGACGCGCTGATCGGGCGCGAGGAGGGCAGCGTGGTCCGCTCGACGACCGGCGCCTGGTACCGGGCCGTGCGCCCGACCCTGTCGGACTTCGTCCTCAAGATGCCCCGGGGCGCCCAGGTGATCTATCCCAAGGACCTGGGGCCGATCCTCATGCTGGCCGACGTGTTCGCCGGCGCCCGCATCCTGGAGTCGGGCGTCGGCTCCGGCGCCTTGTCCATGGCCCTCGTGCGGGCCGGCGCCGTCGTCACCGGCTACGAGCTGCGCCCCGACTTCGCCGCCCGGGCCCGCGCCAACGTGGCGTCGTTCCTGGGGGCCGACGCCCTCGACCGGTTCGTGGTCCACGAGCGCGACGTCTACGAGGGCATCGCCGAGGGCGGCTTCGACCGGATGGTCCTCGACCTCCCCGAGCCGTGGCGGGTGGTGAAGCACGCCGAGGCGGCGCTGCGCCCGGGCGGCATCCTCGTCGCCTACACGCCGAGCGCCATCCAGGTCTCCCAGCTGCGCGACGCCCTCGCCGCCAGCGCCTTCGCGCTGGCGGAGACGTCGGAGGTGCTGGTGCGCACCTGGCACGTCGAGGGCCAGTCGGTGCGCCCCGACCACCGCATGGTGGGCCACACCGGCTTCCTCACGTCGGCGCGCCTGGTCGGCCGCGACGACGCCCCTGCCGGGTAGCCTCGCCGCCACCGTGAACCTGTTCGACCTCATCATCGTCGTCGCCATGGCGGCGGCGGCTGCGGGCGGGTTCCGGCTCGGCTTCCTCGCCCGCGTGGTGTCCTGGGTGGGGCTGGCCGCCGGGCTGGTGCTGGCGGCGCGCTTCCTGCCCGCCGCCGTGCGCACCTTCGAGGGCCCCGATCCCACCAGCAAGCTGCTGGTGGCCGGCGCCGTCCTGCTTGGCGGCGCCTTCATCGGCCAGGGCCTCGGCCTGCTGGCCGGCTCCTCGCTGCGGCGCTTCGTCCCCCTGGGACCGCTCCGGATCGTCGACAGCACGGTGGGCGCGCTGGTCGGGGTGCTCGGCGTGGTGGTGGCGGTGTGGGTCCTGCTGCCGGCCGTGGCCGACGTGCCGGGGTCGGTGTCCCGCCAGGCCCGCGGCTCGGCGCTGGCCCGCTTCATCGACAGCGCCCTCCCGAGGCCGCCCGACACCCTCCAGGCGCTGCGGCGGGTGGTGGGGGAGACCAACTTCCCGCGCGTCTTCGAGTCCCTGCGGCCGGCGCCGGACACCGGGCCGCCCCCCGAGTCGACGGGGATGGCGGCGCCCGTGCTCGAGGGGGTGGCGGCGTCGACGGTGAAGGTGTCGGGCGTGGCGTGCTCGCGCACCCAGGAGGGCAGCGGCTTCTCGGTCGCCCCCGACGTCGTGGTCACCAACGCCCACGTCGTGGCCGGCCAGCAGCCGGGGCGCACCGAGGTGCTGCGCCCCGACGGGCGGCGCTTCGAGGCGGCGGTGGTGGCCTTCGACCCCGGCCGGGACCTGGCCGTGCTGCGCGTGCCCGGACTGGGCCAGGCGCCCCTGCCCATCGGCGAGGGCGGGGTGGGCGACACCGGGGCGGTGTTCGGGCACCCCAACGGCCAGGACCAGCTGCGCATCGCCCCGGCCGCCATCCGCCAGCGGGTCGAGGCGGTGGGCCGGGACCTCTACGACACCCGCTCGACCAGCCGGGACGTGTTCATCCTGGCCGCCGCCCTCCAGCCCGGCGACTCCGGTGCCGCGCTGGTCAACCGGCAGGGCGCGGTCATGGGCGTGGCCTTCGCCATCGCCCCCGACCAGCGGGGCACCGCGTACGCGGTGACCACCGACGAGCTGCGCCCCGTGCTCGCCGCCCCCCGGGGGGGCGCCGTCTCCACCGGCCCGTGCCTGGTCTCGGGGTAGGGCCGCCCGCTCCCTGCTCCCTGCGCCGTGGTCCCGCTCGCCCGCCGGAGCACGATCCAACTCGACCGGATGGAGCGAGCGAGGCGAACGAACGAGGTCGACGATCTACTCCGCCTCGATGAAGATGCACTCCCCGGGGCACTCCTCGGCCGACTCCACCACGTCGTCCTCCAGGCCGGCGGGCACGGCGGCCATGTTCTCGGCCCCACCGGGGTTGAACACCTTCGCCCCCTCCTTGACGTAGGCCAGGCCGTCGTCGAGCAGGGTGAACACCGCCGGGGCGATCTCCTCGCACAGGCCGTCGCCGGTGCACAGGTCCTGGTCGATCCACACCTTCATTCCCATGTTCAGCCCTCCTGGGCCAGCGCCGTCCGGCTGGCGACCAGCATACCGGAGTTTCCCCGGCCTGGGCGGTGAAAACCCGGACGGGGATCGACCGGGAACGGCCGCGGGGAGTGTATGGTCGCCAGGGAGGAGGTGGTTCCGACGGACTCGGAGGAGCAGGGCACGTTCCGGACCGGCGGGCACGATCCCGCCGAGCTGGCCGAGCAGGTGCGGGTCCTGGAGGAGGAGGTCGTCACCCTGCGCCGGCGGCTGCAGGACGCGCCCAAGCGGGTCCGCACGCTCGAGGAGAAGCTGCTGGAGACCAAGGGGCAGCTGGCCCAGGCCGTGTCCCAGAACGAGAAGCTCACCTACACCCTGCGCGAGGCGCGCGAGCACATCGCCGCCCTCCGCGAGGAGGTCGACAAGCTCACCCAGCCGCCGTCGGCCTACGGCACGTACCTGACCACCAACGACGACGGCACGGTGGACGTGTTCTCCGGCGGGCGCAAGATGCGCGTCGCCCTCCACCCCGAGATCGAGACGGACGAGCTCCGCCGGGGCCAGGAGGTCGTCCTCAACGAGTCGCTCAACGTGGTGCTGGCCCGCAGCCAGGAGGTGGCCGGCGAGGTGGTCACCCTCAAGGAGCTGCTGGACGGCGGAGCGCGGGCCCTCGTGATCGGCCGGGCCGACGAGGAGCGGGTGGTCGAGCTGTCCGAGGCGCTGGAGGGACAGGTCCTGCGCTCGGGCGACACCGTGCTCATGGACGCCCGCACCGGGATGCTGCTCGAGCGCCTCCCCCGCCCCGAGGTCGAGGAGCTGATCCTGGAGGAGGTGCCGGACATCTCCTACGAGGACGTGGGCGGCCTGGACGAGCAGATCGAGGCCATCACCGACGCCGTCGAGCTGCCCTTCGTCCACCGGGACCTGTTCGTGGAGCACAAGCTGCCGGCGCCCAAGGGCATCCTCCTGTACGGCCCGCCCGGGTGCGGCAAGACCCTCATCGCCAAGGCGGTGGCCAACTCCCTGGCCAAGAAGGTCAGCGAGGTCACCGGCGACAAGAACGCCAGGAGCTACTTCCTCAACATCAAGGGGCCGGAGCTGCTCAACAAGTACGTCGGGGAGACCGAGCGCCAGATCCGCCTCGTCTTCCAGCGGGCCAGGGAGAAGTCCGAGGAGGGCATGCCGGTCATCGTCTTCTTCGACGAGATGGACTCGCTGTTCCGCACCCGGGGCACGGGCATCTCCTCGGACATGGAGTCGACCATCGTGCCCCAGCTCCTGGCCGAGATCGACGGCGTGGAGACCCTCAAGAACGTCATCGTGATCGGCGCCTCGAACCGCGAGGACCTGATCGACCCCGCCATCCTCCGGCCCGGCCGCCTCGACGTGAAGATCAAGATCGAGCGGCCGGACGAGAAGGCGGCCGCCCAGATCTTCGCCCGCTACCTCACCGCCGACCTGCCCCTCGACGCCGCCGAGGTGGAGTCGCGGGGCGGCGGCGACCCGGACAAGGCGGTGCGGGTCATGATCGAGCGGACCGTCGAGGAGATGTACCGGCAGGTCGACGAGAACCGCTTCATCGAGGTCACGTACCAGAACGGCGACAAGGAGGTCATGTACTTCAAGGACTTCGCGTCCGGGGCCATGATCGAGAACATCGTGCGGCGGGCCAAGAAGCTGGCCATCAAGCGCCAGATCGCCGCCCAGGGCCGGGGCATCCGGCTGGCCGACCTTTCGGCGTCGATCCGCCAGGAGTACAAGGAGCACGAGGACCTGCCCAACTCCACCAACCCCGACGACTGGGCGAAGATCTCCGGCAAGAAGGGCGAGCGCATCGTCTTCCTGCGGGTGCTCATGTCGGAGGGCAAGGGCGCCGAGCCCACCGGGGGACGGGCCATCGAGCGGGTGGGGACCGGGCAGTACCTGTAGGCCGCCGTCGCCGCCCCGGCCCGGGGCCCGGCTCGGCGCGTGTTCCCGGGCGGGGGGTTGTAGGGTCGATTCGTGGCCATCGCCAAGGTGTGCGGCATCGAGACGGAGTACGGGATCGTCCACCGCGGGCCGGTGGAGTCGAACCCCATCGCCGCGTCGTCGGTCCTCATCAACGCCTACGTCAGCGAGCTGTCGCGCAAGGTCGGTTGGGACTTCGAGGACGAGTCGCCGGGCAACGACGCCCGGGGCTTCGCCCGGGACGGAACGGTGGCCCCCGAGGTGGAGACGCACCTGGTCAACGCCGTGCTCACCAACGGCGCCCGGTACTACGTGGACCACGCCCACCCCGAGTTCTCCACCCCCGAGTGCGCCACCGCCCTGGAGGCCGTCCGCTACGACAAGGCGGGGGAGCGGATCCTCATGCGCTCCATGGAGGCGGCGGCGCGGCTGCTGCCGCCCGGCCAGTCGATCGCCGTGTACAAGAACAACTCCGATCGCAAGGGCAACTCCTACGGCACGCACGAGAACTACCTCGTCGACCGCCAGGCCCCCTTCGGGCGCATCGTCCAGCACGTGATGCCGCACTTCGTCTCCCGCCAGCTGTACTGCGGCGCCGGCAAGGTGGGCAGCGAGGCGGCCTCCACGGGCGGGCTCGACGTCCCGTTCCAGCTCACCCAGCGGGCCGACTTCTTCGAGGAGGAGGTCGGCCTGGAGACCACCCTCAAGCGGCCGATCGTCAACACCCGCGACGAGCCTCACGCCGACGCCTCGAAGTACCGCCGGCTCCACGTCATCGTGGGCGACGCCAACCTCTCCGAGGTGGCCAACCTCCTGAAGCTGGGGACCACGTCGATCGTGCTGGCCATGATCGAGGACGACTGGTTCGGCGACCGGGACTTCACCCTCGCGGCCCCGGTGCGGGCCCTGCGGCGCGTCTCCTACGACCTGGCGCTCGACGAGGCGGTGGAGCTGGCCGACGGGCGGCGCATGACGGCGCTGGAGCTACAGTGGGAGTACTTCGACCTGGCCCGCAAGTACGCCGAGGACCGGGGCCTGGAGGTCCTGGGCGCCGAGGTGGGCACCGAGGTGCTCCGGCGCTGGGAGTCGGTCCTGACCGGCCTGGAGACCGACCCCATGGAGCTGGCCGGCCAGCTCGACTGGGTGGCCAAGTACCGGCTGGTCAACGGCTACCGGGAGCGCCACGGCCTGTCGTGGTCGGACCACAAGCTGGCGGCCATGGACCTCCAGTACCACTCCCTGGAGCCGGGCCGGTCGCTGTTCAACAAGGTGGGCATGGAGCGCCTGGTCCCGGAGGCCGCGGTGCTGGAGGCGATCACCGAGCCGCCCACCGACACCCGGGCCTACTTCCGGGGGAAGTGCCTCCAGCGGTGGGGATCCTCCATCGCGGCGGCGAACTGGGATTCACTTGTCTTCGACCTGGGGACCGACCCCCTGCGGCGGGTCCCGATGATGGAGCCGCTCAGGGGAACCGCCCCGATGGTCGATACGTTGTTGGAGGGATGTTCCAGCCCGGCCGAGCTGCTCGAGCGGCTGGGCTCCTAGGAGGCAGTCGAACGTCATGGCAGAGCGAGAGCAGAAGAAGAAGCCGACCAGCAACCGGCAGGCCGAGGAGGTCGAGGAGGCCGCGCCCGCCGACTCGAAGCAGGGCGACAAGATCAAGGCCGAGCTCGACGAGCTCCTCGACGAGATCGACGAAGTGCTCGAGGAGAATGCCGAGGACTTCGTGCGCAGCTACGTCCAGAAGGGCGGTCAGTAGTTAGGTACACAAGCTGGTCAGCGGCGCTTTCTATTGACGCGGCGAACATGGGTTCGCTAGTGTTGCGTCGTGAAGCTCTGCAGGATCTGTGGCCGGGAGAAGCCACTCGACGACTTCTACCGGATGGCCGGGATGCGTGACGGCCACCGGAACGAGTGCAAGCGCTGCAATCTCGACCAGAAGGCAGCGCGGTACCGGGCGAACCCAGGCCCGGAGATCGAGCGCGCCCGGGCATGGAGGAGAGACAACCCGGAGCGTGAGCGCGCGACCAAGGCCGCCTACATCGCCGCAGGGCGGAAGCGGGCGGTCGACCGGCGGTACCAGCTGAAGCGCAAGTACGGGATCACGCTCGAGCAGTACGACGCGATGCTCGCGGCGCAAGGCGGCGTGTGCGGCATCTGCGGCCGGCCTCCCACGGCGGGCATCGCGCTGCACGTGGACCACGAGCACACCACCGGCCGAGTTCGCGGCCTGCTGTGCTTTTGCTGCAACAACGCCCTCGGCGACTTCGACGACGACCATGACCGCCTGTGGGCCGCCCTCGCCTACCTCGGCCCTCCGCCGCCGGACCCGGCCGTACGAGCCCGGATCGACGCCCTGATCCGGCGGCCCGCCTAGTCACCCCGCTAGCCTCCGGCGGGTCATGAACCTGCCGCTCTTCTCGCCTACCGACGACCCCGGCCCGAGCTTCGCCGAGCTGCTCCGCCGCGTGCAAGGTGCCCGGCCGGCGGTGGACGTCAACGGCGCCGTCGTCACCCACGGGACCACCATCGTGGCCGTCCGCTACGGCGACGGCGTGGTCATGGCGGGCGACCGGCGGGCCACGGCGGGGTCGGCCATCGCCCACCGCAACCTGGAGAAGGTGTACCCAGCCGACCGCCACTCCGGTGTGGCCATCGCCGGGGCCGCCGGTCCGGCCATGGAGATGGTCAAGCTCTTCCAGCTCCAGCTCGAGCACTACGAGAAGGTGGAGGGGGCGTCGCTCAGCCTGGAGGGCAAGGCCAACCAGCTGGCCGGGATGATCCGGGCCAACATGCCCATGGCCTTCCAGGGCATGGTCGTCGTGCCCATCTTCGCCGGCTACGACCTGCTCCGGCGCCGGGGCCGGATCTTCACCTACGACGTCACCGGCGGGCGCTACGAGGAGGCCGACTACCACGCCGACGGCTCGGGCGGCCGGGACGCCCGCACCACGGTCAAGCTGGGCTGGACCGAGGGGATGGACGTGGACGCCACCGTCGAGCTGGCCATCCAGGCCCTCTACGAGGCGGCCGAGGAGGACAGCGCCACCGGCGGCCCCGACCCGGTGCGGGGCATCTACCCGGTGCTGGCCACCATCTCGGCCGACGGCTTCGCCCGCCTCCCCGAGGCCGAGGTGGCGGCCCGGTTCGACGCCCTCATCGAGCGTCGCACCAACCGCGGGATGCACCCGTGACCGGCCCGGGAGGCCGGTCCATCGAGCACTCACGGGTGCGCCGGCCCGAAGGGAACGGTGCAGCCGTGACCGGCCGGCGGGGCGAGGGGGTGGCGCCATGAGCATGCCGTTCTACGTGGCCCCCGAGCAGATGATGAAGGACAAGGCCGACTACGCCCGCAAGGGCATCGCCCGGGGCCGGTCCCTGATGGGCGTGGTCTACCGCGACGGCATCCTGCTCGCCGCCGAGAACCCGTCGCGCACGCTCCACAAGATCAGCGAGATCTACGACCGCATCGCCTTCGCCGGGGTCGGCAGGTTCAACGAGTTCGACCAGCTGCGGGTGGGCGGCGTCCGCCACGCCGACGTCAAGGGCTACGAGTACAGCCGGGAGGACGTGGACGCCCGCTCCCTGGCCAACGCCTACGCCCAGTGGCTCGGCCAGGTGTTCACCCGCGAGATCAAGCCCATGGAGGTCGAGATCCTGGTGGCCGAGGTCGGCCCCCACGACGGCGACGGCGGCCGTGACCAGCTCTACCACATCGACTTCAGCGGCACGATCTACGACGAGGACCACTTCGCCGTGCTGGGCGGGGAGGCCGACGCCATCCACGACCGCATGAAGGAGGCGTTCCGCGAGGGCTGGTCGCTGGGCGATGCCCTGCGGGCGGCCGCCTCGGCCCTGGCCGGCCCCGACCGCACCCTCCAGCCCCAGGACCTGGAGGTGGCCGTGCTCGAGCGGACCACCGATCGACGGGCGTTCCGGCGCATCGTGGACGGCGACCTGGCCACCCTTCTCGAACCGCCGGCCGGGCCGCCCGGCGAGGCCGGCCCGGGCTCCTAGCCGGTGGGCATCCCCCGGGCCAGCCAGGTGCCGGCCACGGCCAGGATGGCCAGCACCGCGATCCAGGCGGCCGCCGCCGGCAGCCGGGAGGGGGCCGGGCCCGGCTCGGCTTCGAAGGCGGCCTCCACCTCGTCGGCCAGCAGCAGCTCGCGCGCCACCTCGGCGTCGGCGGCGTCCACGTACACCCCGATCTCCCCCATGCCCGGGTAGGGCCCGTCCACCGCGCCCCGCAGCTCGGTGAGGATGCCGTCGGAGCCGAGCCGGGCGGCGATCACGCGGGCGTGGAACGCGGTGCCGACCGAGACCAGGTGCACCATCGGACCGCGGCCCATCCACCGAACGGTACCGTGGGGAGTCGAGGTCGGGTGCCGGCCGGGGAGCATGGATCGATGGAGCGACGCATCTTCGGGCTCGAGAACGAGTACGGCGTCACCTGCACCCTGCGCGGCCAGCGCCGGCTCAGCCCGGACGAGGTGGCCCGCTACCTGTTCCGGCGGGTCGTGAGCTGGGGGCGCAGCAGCAACGTCTTCCTCGAGAACGGCGCTCGCCTCTACCTCGACGTCGGCAGCCATCCCGAGTACGCCACGCCCGAGTGCGACTCCATCTACGACCTGGTCGTGCACGACAAGGCAGGGGAGCGCATCCTCGAGCACCTCCTGCTCAGCGCCGAGCAGCGGCTGCGGGAGGAGGGCATCCGGGGGATCATCTACCTGTTCAAGAACAACACCGACTCGGCCGGCAACTCCTACGGCTGCCACGAGAACTACCTGACCAGCCGGCGCGACGACTTCGGCCACTACGCCGACGTCCTCATCCCCTTCTTCGTGTCGCGGCAGGTGTACGCCGGCGCCGGCAAGGTGCTCCAGACGGCCCGGGGCGCCATGTACTGCGTGAGCCAGCGGGCCGAGCACATCTGGGAGGGCGTCTCCAGCGCCACCACCCGCTCCCGCCCGATCATCAACACCCGCGACGAGCCGCACGCGGACGCCGAGCGCTACCGCCGGCTGCACGTCATCGTCGGCGACTCGAACATGAGCGAGACCACCACCTTGCTCAAGCTGGGCACGACCGACCTGGTGCTGCGCATGCTGGAGGACCCCCACGTCGTGCTCAGGGACATGACGCTGGAGAACCCGATCCGCGCCATCCGCGAGATCAGCCACGACATCACCTGCAAGCGCCGGGTGCGCCTGGCCAACGGCCGCGACGCGAGCGTGCTGGAGATCCAGTCGGAGTACCTCTCCCGCGCTCGCGACTTCGTCGAGCGCCGCGGCATCCGCACCGGCACCGTCGAGCGCGTCCTGGAACTGTGGGGACGCACCCTGGAGGCGATCCGCTCCGAGGACCTCGCCAAGGTCGGCACGGAGATCGAC
>JBOGHR010000658.1:0-3362 GCA_050744905.1 Acidimicrobiales bacterium | reverse complement strand
GCTCACCGGGGGCGGCGGGGGCGGCGTGGCGGGGACATCCACCCGCGTGGGCGGCGCCGACGGGGGCCCGTCGGGCTGGGCCGGCGGCCCCCAGGAGCTGGGCCGGGAGGGCGACGTGGACGTCGCCCTCGCGCCCTCCTGGCGCCTCGCCATCCTCGAGAACACGACGAGGACGATCCCGGCGATCACGCTGCAGGCGATCGAGAGATAGATCGGGCCGAGGGAGTTGCTGACGAAGCCGATCACCAAGGCGACCGCACCGACCAGCACCAGCCCGATAGTCACGAGAAGCAACACGAAGCCACCATCCGAGTCGTCGACGGAACCTGCGCATCCTAGGCGCGCGGGCGCCGGCGACGGGGAGGGAGCGTCAGGGCCCGCCTTAGAACAACTTGCACGGCCGCGGTCCGTTCGCCCCTGTGGTCGGCTCCTCCTCGGCCTTCGGCCGTCCAAGTTGTTCCGCGGCGTTCCCTCAGGTGGCCCGGCTCACCGAGCTCATGTTGAACCGCTCGACCCGCAGCGGCGGCGCCTTGACCGACGGGAACCAGTCGGCGCACTCCCGGGGCAGCGTGGGCTCGGCGCCGCCCACCTCCGCCGCCTGGGCCAGGGCGTCGACCGGGCTCATGTTGAACCGGAAGTTGTTGACCGCGCCCTTGATCTCGCCGTCCTCGACCAGGAACACCCCGTCCCGGGTCAGGCCGGTCGTCAGCAGCGTCTGGGGGTCCACCTCGCGCATGTACCAGAAGCAGGTGACCAGCAGGGCCCGCCCGGTGGTGGAGGCGATCATGGCGTCGAGCCCCGGGGCGTCGACGGCGCCGGCGGACCGGCCGACGAGCAGGTTCCCCGCCCACGGCGCCGGGCGCACGCCCGCCTTCTGCGCCCAGTGGCGGGGCGCGACCAGGGCCTCCAGGACGCCGTCGCGCACCCAGGCCGTGCGCTCGATGGGCAGCCCGTTGTCGAACACCGAGGCATGGGCCCCCGACGACGTGGCCACCACGAACGGGGGCGCCTCCAGCCCCGCCTCGGCCGGGTCGGACCACAGCTCGATCCCGTTGGGGTAGAGCCGCTCGCCGATCCGGGTGCCGCCGCCGGGCCGGCTGTAGACGCTGCGGGCCTCGTCGGCGTCGCGGACGGCGCCGGCCGCATAGGCGAAGAACGCCATGTCGGCCACCGCCGACGGCTCCAGCAGGGTGGTGTAGCGGCCGGGCGCCAGCGCGACCGTCGTGGCCGACCACGCCAGCCGCTGCCGCAGGCGGTCGTAGGCCGCGCCCACGTCCACGCCGGCGAAGTCGGAGCCGGCGTGGCCGACCCACGCCGACGTGGAGTAGTCGGGCGTCTTGGCGTTGAGCTCGAAGCGGCCGTTGCGCTGGGTGTGGCGGCGGAACAGCCCGGCCGACGTGGCCAGCCACACCGTCGACGTGGTGTGCTCGGCGTAGCCGAACAGGCGGATGCCGTCGGCGCCGGCCCGCCCGAACGCCTCCGCCAGGCCGGGCGCCAACCCGGCGAACGCCTCGGCGCCGCCCACCTCGGCCGGCCCGGGCCAGTCCGGCGACGGGCCGTCGCCGCTCACCAGGGGCGCGGCGTCCTCGGCCGGCGGCCGGTCCCGGCAGGCGGCCTCCGACCGGCGCACCAGGTCCTCCAGCCGGTCGTCGTCCACCGACGTGACGCCCACGGCGCCCACCCGGCCGCCCACCACCGAGATGACGAACAGCCGGCGGCTGTGGCGGACGCCGTTGGTCGTCGAGGTGTTGTTCGCCCATCGCACGTCGGCCTCCGACGCCTCCCACCCCAGGGCGATGCAGCCGTCGGCCCGGGACAGGCCGAGCACCCGCTCGAGGGCGGCGGGGACCGAGGCCGTCACCGGGACGCCTCGGCGCTGGTGTTGAGCACGTTCACCCCGCGGAACAGTGCGGCGGGCGCGCCGTGGCTGACGGGGGCGCTCTGGCCGGGCTGGCCCTTGCCGCAGTTGAACGCCCCGCCCAGCAACCACGTGGACGGGCCGCCCACGGCCTCCATCGACCCCCAGAACTCGGTGGTCGTGCCCTGGTAGGCCACGTCCTTGAGCTGGCCGGCCAGGCGCCCGCCCCGGATCTCGTAGAACCGTTGGGCGGTGAACTGGAAGTTGTGGCGCTGCATGTCGATGCTCCAGCTCTTGTCCCCCACCACGTAGATGCCGCGGTCCACCCCCCCGATCAGGTCGTCGAGGGTGACGTCGCCGGCAGCCGGCTGGAGCGAGACGTTGGGCATGCGCTGGAGGGGGACGTGCTGGGGCGAGTCGGCGAAGGCGCAGCCGTTGGAGCGCCCGAACCCCTGCTTGCGCGCCATCTGCCGGTTGAGCTGGTAGCCGACCAGGATCCCGTCGCGGATGAGGTCCCACCGCTGGGCGGCGACGCCCTCGTCGTCCCACGCCACCGTGGACAGCCCGTGCTCGACCAGGCGGTCGCCGGTCACGTGCATGGCCGGCGACCCGTAGCGCAGCGTGCCCAGGTGCTCGAGGGTGGCGAAGGAGGTGCCCGCGTAGTTGGCCTCGTAGCCGAGCACCCGGTCCAGCTCGGTGGCGTGGCCGATCGACTCGTGGATGGTGAGCCACAGGTTGCGGGGCTCGATGACCAGGTCGTAGCGACCGGGCTCGACCGACGGCGCCGCCATCTTCTCGGCCAGCAGCTCGGGGATGGCGTCGGCCTCGGCGGCGTAGTCGTGGCCGGCGGTGAGCTGCTCCCACCCCTTGCCCGCCGGCACGCCCGTCGACCGCATGGTCTCGAAGGCGCCGGTGACGGGGTCGACCCGCACCGCGGTGAGGTCGCCGCCGACCCGCACCCGCTGCTGGGTGAGGTCGGAGCCGGCCAGGTCGGCGAAGAACTTGCCCTCCAGCACGGCGGCGGCGCCGAAGTCGACGTGGGCGACGGTGCCCGGGGCCAGGACCCGCTCGTTGACCGAGGTCAGCAACGCCACCTTGTCGGCGTCGGGCACGTCGAACGGGTCGACCTCGTAGGGCGATACCCACGTGCCCTGGTACGCCGGCTCGGGCGCCAGCTCCACCGGCTCGGAGTTCAGGTGCGCCAGGGCGGTGGCCACGGCGACGGCGGCGGCGGCCTGAGCGTACCCGGACCGGGTCCAGGCGCGGATCGTCCGGCGAGCGGCTGGCGGTGAGTCGGGCTCGCTCACGCACTCAGTGTAGCGCCGGCGGCCGGGGGGCGATCAGGAGCGGTGAGCGGGTTCCGTCAGCCCCGCCGCCTCGGTCGCGGAGTCCACGGCCCACCGCTCGCCCGCGGCGTCGTTCGCGGACTGCGGGGCGTCTTCTTCCGCGCCGATCAGGCGGACGGTGACGGCCGCCGAAGCGCATCCGCACCACTCCAGCAGAT
>JBOGHR010000657.1:0-3146 GCA_050744905.1 Acidimicrobiales bacterium | reverse complement strand
GGTGCCAACCGCGGCCGTCTCGCCCTCGTCCACGAGGATCTCGCTGACCACGCCCGCGCTCGGCGCCGGAGTCGGCCGCCGCCCCGTCGTCGATGACCGCCAGGCGGGCGCCCACGTCGGCCGTCTCGCCCTCCTGGACGAGGATCTCCCGCAGGACGCCGGCCGCCGGCGACGGCACCTCGGAGTCGACCTTGTCGGTGGAGACCTCGAAGAGGACCTCGTCCTCCTCCACCCGGTCGCCCACCTTCTTGGCCCACCGGGTGATGGTGCCCTCGGTCACCGTCTCACCCAGCTGCGGCATGGTGATGTCGGCCATCAGGCGTGAAGCCCCCTTCCGGTAAGCGCCAGCATCGTCTCCCCGAACACCTCCGACATGGTGGGGTGGGGCTGGATGAACGCCGCCACCTCGTCGGGCACCGCCTCCCAGTTGACGCTCAGGTAGCCCTGGCCGAGCTGCTCGGTGACCCACGGCCCCACCATGTGGACGCCCAGCACCCGCCCGGCCCGGCCGTCGGGCCCCTTCTCGGCCACGACCTTCACCAGGCCCTCGGTCTCCCCCACGATGATGGCCCGACCGTTGCCGGCGAACGGGTCGGTCTTGGTGACGACCTCCAGGCCGGCGTCGCGGGCCGCCTGCTCGGTCATGCCCGCGAACGCCACCTCGGGATGGCAGTAGATGCACCACGGGACCTTGCCGTAGTCCACGGGGACGGGCGACTCGCCCAGGGCGTCCTTGACGGCCACGATGGCCTCGGCGAAGCCGACGTGGGCCAGGGCGGGGGTGGCCACCAGGTCGCCGACGGCGTACACGCCGGCCTCGGCCGTGCGGCACCGGTCGTCGACCTTCACGTAGCCCCGCTCGTCGATCTCCACCGCGGTGCCGTCGTCGACCAGCCCGTCGGAGAGCGGCCGGCGGCCGACCGACACCACCACCGCGTCCACGTCGACGTGCTGGCCGTCGCCGAAGCTCACCGTGGTGCCGCCGCCGTCGCGGGGCTGGTGACCGGAGACCTGCACGCCCAGGTGGACGTCGATCCCCCGCTTCTCGAACGACTTGGCCACGACCTTGACCACGTCGGCGTCGCAGCCGGGGAGCATGGTGGGGAGGGCCTCCAGCATGGTCACCTTGGTGCCCAGGTCGCTCATCATGGAGGCGAACTCGCAGCCGATGGCGCCCGCCCCGATGACCGCCGCCGTCCCCGGCAGCTCGGTGAGGTCGAGCACCTCGTCGGAGGTCATCACCACCCGGCCGTCGACCTCGAAGCCGGGGATGGTGCGGGGCACCGAGCCGGAGGCCAGGATGACGCTGGCGCCCTTCAGCACGGTGCCGTCCTCGACGGTGACGGTGCGCCCCGTCCCCAGCCGGCCGGTGCCCGCCACGATGGTGATCCGGCGTCGCTTCATGAGGCCCTGGAGGCCCTTCCACAGCTGGTCGACGACCCGCTGCTTGCGCCGCTGGCTCACCGAGAACTCCACGGCCGGCTTGCCCGCCTGCACGCCGTACTCGTCGGCGCCCGCCACGGTGCGGAACACCGTCGCCGTCTCCAGGAGCTCCTTGGCCGGGATGCACCCCCGGTGCAGGCAGGTGCCGCCAACCCGGTCCTTCTCCACCACGGCGACCGACAGCCCCGCCCCGGCGGCGTACAGCGCGGCCGCGTAGCCCCCCGGCCCGCCTCCTATGACGACGATGTCGAACTGGTCTGGCGTGCGGACCACCTCCCTGGTCGGGGCCAGCCTACGACGTGGCCCTTCCTGTGCGAGACGTGCGCCGGCGCTCAGCGGGCGGCCAGGTAGAGCTGCAGCGCCGAGGCGCCCAGGATCACCAGGCCGCAGACGAGGGCGGCGATGATGAGCTTGCGGGTGCTCACGAGGGGGCCCCCGGCCGGCGGGGCAGGGGCTTGCGGCCGGCGAACCCCTCCTCGGGCAGGTGCCACCAACCCAGGTCGTCCTCGTCCAGCCGGTAGCAGAGGAGGTAGACGACGCCGTCGGAGCCCATGGCGTGGAAGTCCACCAGCCCGGTGGAGGGGTCGCGCACGATGATGGCGCCCGCCTCCAGCTCGGCCAGGGCGGCCCGGGGGTCGTCGGCGGGCGGCGAGCCGTGCCCGTTCCCGCGGGACGCCAGGGCCAGGGTGGCGGCGGCCCGCACGACCTCCACCAGGTGCCGCAGCCGGGGGAGGTAGCGCCGGGCCTCCTCCTCGGTCCAGTAGCGCACGGGGGTAGGCTACCGGTCACGCAGGGGAGCTCGACAGCTCGGGCTGAGAGGTGGGAGACGCCCACGACCCTCGGACGACCGGCCCGGTAATGCGGGCCGAGGAGGCGTGCACCATGGTCGACGACCCGCTCGTGATCGCCGGGAGGACCTTCACGTCCCGGCTGTTCCTCGGCACCGGGAAGTTCCCGTCCAACCAGTCGCTGCGGGCCACCATCGAGGCGTGCGGGACCGGCATGGTGACGGTCGCGCTGCGCCGGGTCGATCCCACCGCCGCCGAGGACATCCTCGACGCCCTGCCGCCCGACGTCGTGCTGCTCACAAACACCAGTGGGGCGGTCGACGCCGACGAGGCGGTGCGCCTGGCCCGCCTGGCCCGGGCGGCCGGGCTGCCGGAGTGGATCAAGCTGGAGGTGACCCCCGACCCCCGCTACCTCCTGCCCGATCCGGTGGAGACGCTGCGGGCGGCCGAGGTCCTCTGCGCCGAGGGCTTCACCGTCCTGCCCTACGTCAACGCCGACCCGGTGCTGTGCAAGCGGCTGGAGGAGGTGGGCTGCGCCACCGTCATGCCCCTCGGGTCGTGGATCGGGTCCAACCAGGGCCTGCGCACCCGGGCCGCCCTGGAGATCATCGTCGACCAGTCGCTGGTGCCGGTGGTGGTGGACGCCGGGATCGGCGCCCCCAGCCAGGCCGCCGAGGCCATGGAGCTGGGCGCCGACGCCGTGCTGGTCAACACCGCCATCGGCACCGCCGGCGACCCGCCCGCCATGGGGGCGGCGTTCCGGCTGGCCGTCGAGGCCGGCCGCCGCGGCTTCCTGGCCGGCCTTCCCGCCGCCCGCTCCGGGGCCGAGGCCAGCTCGCCCCTCACCGGCTTCCTGTCGCCGTGACCGTCACGCCCGTCGAGCTCGAGTCCCGCCCCACCGGCGTGCCGGAGGGG
>JBOGHR010000656.1:0-5802 GCA_050744905.1 Acidimicrobiales bacterium | reverse complement strand
GGCGCTGGTGCGGCGCGGCCTCGACGCCGGCGTGGTCGCCGGCTCCGAGCGGGCCCTGTGGGCCGCCCGCGGCGCCTTCGCCGCCGTCGCCCTGGCCAACTGGGCCAACGTGTACGCCCAGCACCGGTACACCCGGCGCACGGCCGAGGAGCTGCTGTTCGGGCTGCGGGTGCGCATCTTCGCCCACCTCCAGTCGCTGGGGCTGGACTACTACGACCGGGAGATGCCGGGCCGGATCATGACCCGCATGACGACCGACGTGGAGAGCCTGTCGACGCTGCTCCAGAACGGGCTGCTCAACGCGGTCGTCAGCATCTTCAGCTTCGGCGGCGTGGCCGTCGCCCTCGTCGCCATGGACGTGCGCCTGTCGCTGGCCACCATGACCGTGCTCGTCCCCCTCGTGGCCGCCACCGTGTGGTTCCGGCGCACCTCGGCGGCGGCCTACGACACGGCC
The DNA here is from genome assembly GCA_050744905.1 of Acidimicrobiales bacterium. Lineage (GTDB taxonomy): Bacteria > Actinomycetota > Acidimicrobiia > Acidimicrobiales > DATLFN01. Next base: position 5,348 of record JBOGHR010000656.1, on the reverse strand, counting down.
CGGGAGCGCATCGCCACGGTCAACGCCAGCCTCCAGGAGGGCCTCTCGGGGGTCCGGGTGGCCCAGGCCTACGGGCGGGAGGGTCGCAACATCGGGGACTTCCGGCGGGTGAGCGGGGAGTACGTGGCGGCCCGCCTGGGCGCCCAGCGCCTGGTGGCGACCTACTTCCCCCTGGTCGAGCTGCTGTCCGAGGTGGCGGCGGTGGTCGTGCTGGGCGTCGGCGCCGGCCAGATCCGGGCCGGGACGCTCACCCCGGGGGAGCTGGTGGCGTTCCTGCTCTACCTCAACCTGCTCTTCTCGCCCGTCCAGCAGCTGTCCCACGTCTTCGACACCTACCAGCAGGCCCGGGCGTCGATGGCCAAGGTGGCCGAGCTGCTGGCCACGCCGTCGTCGACGCCCCGCCCGGCCGACCCGGTGCCGGTGGGGCGCCCGGCCGGCGACGTGCGGCTCACCGGCGTGCGCTTCCGGTACCCGGGGGCCGGTGCCGACGCGCTGGCCGGCGTGGACATCCACGTGCGGGCCGGCGAGCGGGTGGCGCTGGTGGGGGAGACGGGCGCCGGCAAGTCGACGGTGGTGAAGCTCCTGGCCCGCTTCTACGATCCTACCGACGGGACGGTGGCCGTCGACGGCGTCGACCTGCGCCGGGTCGACCTCGACGCCTACCGCCGGTGGCTGGGCTACGTCCCCCAGGAGGTGTTCCTGTTCTCGGGGACGGTGCGGGACAACATCGCCTACGGCCGCCGGGACGTCACCGACGCCGAGGTCGAGGCCGCCGCCCGGGCGGTGGGGGCCCACGACCTGGTGGCCGGGCTCCCGGGCGGCTACCTCCACCCCATCACCGAGCGGGGCCGGTCGCTGTCGGCCGGCCAGCGCCAGCTGATCGCCCTGGCCCGCGCCCACCTGGTGGACCCCGCCGTCCTGCTGCTGGACGAGGCGACCTCCAACCTCGACCTGGTCACCGAGGCCCGGGTGAGCGGGGCCATGCACGCCGTCTCCGCCGGCCGCACCACGCTGGTGGTGGCGCACCGGCTGCCCACGGCCGCCACCGCCGACCGGATCGTGGTCCTCGACGGGGGCCGGGTGGTGGAGGAGGGCACCCACGCCGAGCTGCTCGGCCGGGGCGGCCACTACGCTCGCCTGTGGCGGGCGTTCGAGGTCGAGCCCCAGGCCGTCTGATCCGACGGGCCCGGCGAGGATTGGGGAGCCGCCACGGAGGGCACAGCAGGAACGGACGTGTGGCGATGCGGACGGGGCGCCGGTGGACGCTCCGGGGAGCGAGGAGGTGCGGGATGCCGACGAAGGCGCTCTACGGGTTGGGGCTGGCTCTCGCGCTCGCCGTGGCGGGCGCCCCCCCGGCGGGGGCGCACCCCGCCCAGCACGGGCCGACCGACGGCCACCTGGTCGGCGCCGGCGAGTGGGGCAAGATCGAGCTGGTGGGCCAGGTCCGGGTGACCGACCAGCCCGAGCTGGTGGCCGACGTCGCCGCCTACGGGAACTACGCCTACCTCGCCCACTGGGGCGAGCCGGACTGCGCCGGCCCCGAGCGGGGCGGCGTCAACGACCCCGACGCCGGGGCGTGGGTGATCGACATCTCCGACCCCGCCAACCCGGTGGAGGTCAACTTCATCCCCATGCCCCAGGACACCCGACCGGGCGAGGGCATGCACGTGGTCCACGTCGAGACCAGGTGGTTCAGCGGGGAGATCCTGGCCATGAACGCCGAGGGGTGCGGCAAGAACTACAAGGGCGGGTTCATGCTCTACGACGTCACCGACCCCCTCAAGCCGGTGAAGCTCAAGGAGGGCTTCGGCGACCGGACCAGGCGCGACGCCCACCAGACCCACAGCGCGTTCGTGTGGCAGCCGCCCGGGTCCACCAGCGCGTACCTGGTCACCCAGGACGAGGAGGACCTCGCCGACGTCGACATCTACGACATCACCAACCCGCGCCGCCCGCGGCTGGTCGCCGAGCTGGACCTGAACGACTTCGCCGTGGCCCAGCCCGAGCTGAACCTCGCCGACTCGTTCCACCACGACATGACGGTCAGGTGCGCCGACTCGGGGCCGTGGGCCGGCCGGTGCGTCATGATCGCCTCCTACTGGGACGGCGGCTACGTGCTGCTCGACGTCACCGACCCGGCCGATCCGGCGTTCGTCTACGACACCGACTTCGCCGCAGTCGACCCCGAGCTGCTGGAGCAGACGGGCATCGCCCTGACCCCGGAGGGCAACGCCCACCAGGCCGAGCTCACCGCCGACAACCGCTTCTTCATCGGCACCGACGAGGACTTCGCCCCGTTCCGGTTCCGGGTCGCCACCGACGACGGCGGCCTCTACGACGCCGGCGAGTTCTCCTGGACGGTGCCCATCGGCGACGCCGACATCGGCGGGCCCACGGTGTTCGGCGGCTACGCCTGCCCCGGCGACTCGGGCTCGATACCGAACGCCGACACGCTCGGCCTCGCCCCCGGCGAGGAGGCCATCCTGGTCGTCCAGCGGGGACCGGTGGGCGACCCGAGCGCCGCCGGCGAGGCCTGCTTCTTCTCCGAGAAGGTCGAGACGGGCCAGCTGCTCGGCTACGACGTGGTCGTCGTCGCCAACCACCACACCGGCGCGCTGGGGGGCCTGGGACCCGACGCCTACTTCTGCGGCGGCCAGGGCCATGCCTTCGACGTGGCGGTCTCGGCCCTGTGCATCGGGCACCGGGCCATGCACGAGCTGTTCGACGACCCCGACGCGGCCGACGACTTCACCTACCCCGAGAGCGTCCCCGCGGTGGGGACGGTGGGGGACCGCATCACCCTCACCAGCCAGTTCGACGGCTGGGGCTACGTCCACCTCTTCGACGCCGCGGCCGGCGCCGAGCTCGACACCTTCGCCATCCCGGAGGCCATGGACCCCGCCTTCGCCCACGGCTTCGGCGACCTGACGGTCCACGAGGTGGCCACCGACCCCACCGACCCCACACTGGCCTACCTGTCGTACTACGCGGGCGGGCTGCGGGCCGTGCAGATCCGCTGCGCCGACCCCGCCGACACCACCACCTGCGCCCTGGTGGAGGTGGGCGGCTACCTCGACCCCGCCGGCAACAACTTCTGGGGCGTCGAGGTGGTCCCCGACCCCACCGACCCCGGCGAGGTGCTGATCCTGGCCAGCGACCGGGACTCGGGGCTGTTCGTCTTCCGGGACCCGTGAGCGGGCTCAGGGGCCGGGGCCGACACCCGGGCCCACGTCGAGGGCGAGGGTCAGGCAGCGGCACGCCCCTCCCGCCTTGAGGAACTCGCCCATGTCGTGGACCACCACGTCGAAGCCCCACGACTCCAGCCGGCGCCCGACCGCCGGCGGGCAGGCCGGCATGTGGACGACGGGGCCGACCACCACCGAGTTGGCGGTGAACGCCAGCGCCTCGTGGTCCTCCAGGACCAGCGGCTCGGGGACGAGCGCCTCCACCACCTTGCACCCGTAGCGGTCCCAGCCGGTGGGGGCGACGATGGCCCGCCGGTCGTCGAGCGGGCAGAAGGTGAGGTCGAGGTGGTACAGGCGGGGGTCCACCAGCTCCACGGAGCGCACGGGCGCGCCGGTGAGGCGGGACAGCGGCGTGTGCGAGGCGGCGTCGGAGCGGGTGCGGTACCCGGAGACGAGCACGCCGGCGAAGGGCAGGGCGTCGCCCGCCCCCTCGTGGGAGACTCCGTCGGGCAGGGGGCGGACCCGCCAGCCGTGGGCCTCGAACCAGGCCACGTCGTGGGGGATCTCCCCCTGGCGCTCGGTGTGGCGGAACCGGGCCGGCACGTAGGTCGTCCCGCTCACCACGCCGGCGTTGGCGGTAAAGACCAGGTCGGGCAGCCCGGGGACGGGGACGAGCCGCTCGACCTCGGCGCCCGACGCCTCCAGGCCCGCAACCAGGCCGTCCCACTGCCGGCGGGCACGGTCCGGGTCGACGGCGACCTCCCGGCGCATCCAGGTGTTGATCTGGTAGACCACGTCGAAGTGCTCGGGCGGGCACATCAGGTACCGCCGCCCCCAGGCGAGCCCGCTCACGGCTCAGCTCACCCGCACAGCTCGCGGCAGAGGCCCTCGGCGAACAGCCCGACGTCGGTCACGATCCCCAGGGCCTGGTGGCTGCCCCGGTCGGCCAGCTTGGTGACGACCGCCTGGTTGATGTCGACGCAGAACGTCTCCACCCCCGACGGCAGGCAGTTCCCGGTGGCGATGGCGTGCAGGGTGGACGCCAGCATGACGGCGACGCCGACGCCGGGCAGCAGGTACCGCATGGCGTCGGCCGCCTCCACCACGTCGGTGTAGACGTCGGGCAGGGGACCGTCGTCGCGGATGGACCCGCCGAGCACGAACGGCACGCCCCGCCTCACGCACTCGTACATCACCCCGCCGTCCACGTAGCCGGCCTCCACCGCGGCGGCGATGGACCCGTAGCGGCGCACCTCGTTGATCACCCGCAGGTGGTTGGCGTGGCCGCCCTCCGCCGGGGTCCCGGCGTCCACCGAGACGCCGAGGGAGGTGCCCATGACGTTGGACTCGATGTCGTGGGCGGCGAAGCCGTTGCCGGCGAAGACGACGTCGATCCACCCCTCCCGCACCAGGCGCGCCACCGCCGGCGCCGCCCCGGTGTGCACCACGGCCGGCCCGCACACGGCCAGGACCCGGCTGCCGGCCTGCCGGTGCATCCGCAGGCGGGCGGCGACGTCGGCCACCAGCAGCGCCTTGGGCTTCTCCGACGAGACCTCCGAGCTCATGAACTCGAACGGGTTGGCGCCCCGGGGCCGGGCCGGCGGGGCGACGCGGATGCCCTCGTGGCCGACGACCACCGGGTCGCCGACCCGGACGCGGTGCATCGGCACCGTGCGCGCCCGCCCCCCGGCGACCACCAGCCCGCAGTCCATCTCCGGGTTCTCGACGTCGATCCAGCGACCGCCCACCCGCACCGCGGTGGGCAGGTTCGTCGTGGAGTAGAAGCCGGCGGGCAGCACGCCGTCGCGGTCGGCGGCGACCAGCTCGGCGTCGACGGCGTGCACGCGGTTGGCCCCGTGCTCCTGGAGCTCCACCAGCACCGACGCCAGGGCGTCGTCGTCGTCGGCCACCACCTCGAGCCGGGCCCGGCTCTCGTCGTGGTTGGTGCGCCCGATGTGGACCTCCAGCACCCGGTAGTCGGCCCCCGCGGCCAGGATCACGTCCATCACCTTGGCCAGCGTCAGCGAGTCGATGATGTGGCCCTCGACCTCGACGACCTCGATCGCCATCAGATGATCGGTTCGCCGTCGGGGACGGCGGTGATGGGTTGCTCGTCGGCGCCGACCGTGGGTTCCGGCTTGAGGCGCCCTCGACGTTCGTCGT
>JBOGHR010000655.1:0-3548 GCA_050744905.1 Acidimicrobiales bacterium | reverse complement strand
TGCTCGCCCGTGACCGGGTCGACCACGGTGATGCGCTCGATCTCGTCGCCGAACAGCTCGATGCGGACCGCGGTCTCGTCGTAGGCGGGGTGCAGCTCGATGGTGTCGCCCCGCACCCGGAACTTGCCCCGGGTGAGGTTCATGTCGTTGCGGTCGTAGCGCATGTCGACGAGCTTTCGCAGCACCGCCCGCTGGTCGATCTCCTCGCCCCGCTGGAGGAGCAGCAGGTTCTCGCGGTACTCCGCCGGCGAGCCCAGGCCGTAGATGCACGAGACCGAGGCGACCACGATCACGTCACGCCTGGTCAGCAGCGCGGCCGTGGCCGAGTGGCGCAGACGGTCGATCTCGTCGTTCACCGACGAGTCCTTCTCGATGTAGGTGTCGGACGAGGCGATGTAGGCCTCGGGCTGGTAGTAGTCGTAGTAGCTGACGAAGTACTCGACCCGGTTGTCGGGGAAGAACTCGCGGAACTCGTTGGCCAGCTGGGCGGCCAGCGACTTGTTGGGGGCGATGACCAGCGTGGGGCGCTGGACCTTCTCGATGGTCCAGGCGATGGTGGCCGACTTGCCCGAGCCGGTGATGCCCAGCAGGGTCTGGAAGCGGTCGCCCCGCAGCACCCCCTCGGCCAGGGCGTCGACGGCCCGCGGCTGGTCGCCGGCGGGAGCGAAGTCGGAGACGACCCTGAACGGCGGCACCGCGCCGATCGTACCGGGGGGGTGGGACATGGGTGCCTACGGCGGCGGCGGCCCGACGTGCCCGGCCGCCGTCTACCATCTCACCGGTCCGAGGCAGCGAGGAGGCCAGATCCCACTCCGCTCCCGTCCCCAGGGCGACGCCAGCGCTGTCACCGTCGCCGTCGAGGGGCGCGCCCCGGCGTGGGAGCCCCACGAGCCGTCGCCCGCCATAGAGCCGTTCCGCCTCGCGCCCCTCGTGACGGCCATGCGGTGGACGACGATCGTCATCGCCCTCATCCTCCTGTCCACCTCCGAGGACGCCACCGAGTCCGACGCCGTCATCGGCGCCGCCCTCCTGGCCTACGCCCTGTGGCGCACGATCCGCCCCCTCGAGTTCTCCGGTGGCCGCCGCCGTGAGGCGTGGCCCATCCTGCTGGAGGGCCTCCTCGTGGTCATGGCGGCGGTGGCGACCGACTACTGGGGCTCGCCCTACGTGTTCGGGCTGGTCCCCGTCATCGTGGCGGCCGGCTTCGCCGGGGGCATCCCGCCCGCCCTCCAGGTCATGGCCGGGAGCGTGGCCGCCATCGCCGTCCCGCTGCACCTCCTCGAGGGCCAGGGAGGCACCCGCACGACGCTGCAGTGGGCGGCGTGGCTCGGCACCGTGGCGATGGTCGCCGGCTACACCCGGCGCCTGTCGCTCGAGGCCCGGGAGGAGAGCTCCCGCTTCGCCGGCCGGCTGCGCCAGCTGTCGGAGGTCAACGACCTCCTGCTCCAGCTCCGCTCGGCGGCCAAGACGGTGCCCATGTCCCTCGACCTGGTGGAGACGCTGGACTCCAGCGTGGACCGGCTCCAGGAGCTGCTCGGCCCCGACGCCGTGATGGTCGCCCTGTGGGAGGACGCCCGCTGGTCGGTGGTGCGCTCGACGGGCGTGCACCTGGTGTCCCAGCTCGCCGGCCGCGACCTCCCCGAGCCCCTGCGGCGGGCGGCCGACTCCACCTCCCCCGTCCTGATCGTGCCCCTCGACGACCCGGGCACGCCCCGGATCGTCGAGGAGTCGCGCACCGGCCTCTACGCCCGGCTGACGGCCCGTGGCGAGCTGGTCGGCATGGTGGCCGTGGAGCGGCGCACGGACCAGGCGTTCACCGACCACGACGTGGCCGTGCTCACCGAGTTCTGCCAGCAGATGGCGATCGGCATCGACAACGCCCGGTGGTTCTCGCGCATCGGGACGCTGGCCGCCGAGCAGGAGCGCAGCCGCATCGCCCGCGACCTCCACGACCGGGTCGGCCAGTCCCTGGCCCTGATCGGGTTCGAGCTGGACCGGGCGGCGAGCAGGGGCGCCGGCGCCGAGGTCACCGGCCAGCTCCTCGAACTCCGGGAGAACGTGCGGGCCGTGGTCACCGAGCTGCGGGAGACGCTCTACGACCTGCGCACCGACGTGTCGGAGGAGCGCGACCTCACCGTGGCCATGGAGGACTTCCTCGACCGGGTCGGCCGGCGGTCGGGCCTGGCCGCCAGCTTCGACCACCACGTGACCCGGCGCCTGGCGGTGAACGCCGAGCGGGAGGTGTGGCGCATCGCCCAGGAGGCGGTGTACAACGCCGAGCGCCACTCCGGCGCCGGGAAGGTCGCCATCGCCTGGACCTGCGACGAGGGGGGCGCCGAGCTGACCGTCGCCGACGACGGCGTGGGCATCCCGGCTAGCGGCGACGGCCGCGACGGGGGCTATGGTCTTCTCGGCATGCAGGAGCGGGCCAACGCCATCGGCGGGTCCCTGGAGATCTCCCCCACCCCGGGCGGCGGCACCACCGTCCGCCTCCGCCTGAGCCGCTGATGCGGGTCCTCCTGGCCGACGACCACACGCTGCTACGCGAGGGCCTGCGCCGCTCGCTGGAGGAGGTGGGCGTCGACGTGGTGGGCGAGGCGGCCGACGGGCTCCAGGCGGTGCGCCTGGCCGGCGAGCTGCGCCCGGACGTGGTGCTGATGGACGTGACCATGCCCCGGCTGGCCGGCGTGGAGGCGACCCGGGAGATCCGGGGGCGCTACCCCGAGGTGGAGGTCCTCATCCTCACCATGCACGCCGACGCCTCCGTGGTGAACGACGCCGTGCGGGCGGGCGCCGCCGGCTACCTGGTCAAGGACTGCACCACCGGCGACATCGTGGCCATGCTCGACGCGGTCGCCGCCGGCGAGGCGTCGCTGTCCCCCGACCTGGCCTCGTCGATGCTGGCCGAGGCCCAGCGCAGCGACCCGGAGTCGGCGTCGGGCGGCCTGCTCACCCACCGGGAGGAGGACGTCCTCAAGCTCATCGCCGAAGGGGCGTCGACGCCCGAGGTGGCGGCCGCCCTGTTCATCAGCACCAAGACCGTCCGCCACCACCTGTCGTCGATCTACGAGAAGCTCGACTCCCGCGACCGCACCCAGGCGGTGATCCGGGCCGTGCGGATGGGGATCATCCGGCTCGACTAAATGGCGAGCGCCGGCTGCTGCGACCACGTTGAGTGGCGATCCGGGGACGGACCGGCGCAGGTTTGGTCACTTGGCCTATGGCCCTCGGCTCCGAGGGTGACGATACTCTGCTCGGGACCAATGATCGACAGGAGAATCCGGTGACCTACCTCAACATCCTCTGGAGCTACTGCCAGGCGCAGGTGCGAACCCGCGTCAAGAACGAGACGGGCGCCAGCCTCGTCGAGTACGCCCTGCTGCTCGCGCTCATCGCCGTGGTGTGCATCGCCGCCATCACGTTCATCGGCAACCGGGCGAGCGACAAGTTCGACTCGGTGGGCAGCAAGCTGTAGCCAGGATCGCGGGGCGGAACGCGAGCCCGTCGCCTGCGATGGGCTCGGCGCGACGAAGGGCGCTCCCCCGGGG
>JBOGHR010000654.1:0-3967 GCA_050744905.1 Acidimicrobiales bacterium | reverse complement strand
CGACCACGGCGCTCGGCCGGGAGCGCTTCGCCGTCGAGGGCGGGCCGCGTGGTCGGCCACCTCCGGGTGGGTGCCGTTCTCCGGCCTGGGCGGCGGGATGAGGGCCCACCTCCCCGGGGCCGGTCCGGCCCACCGGATCGGCCTGCCGCCCTCCTACGCCTTCGCCGTCAGCTGACCGGGCGCTCGTGGCCGCCCGGCCCCCTCACCGGGGAGGCCGGGCGCCCCGCCGGTGGATGGTGAAGTCCTGGGTCTGGGGGTTGAGGTAGGGGAGGCGCACGGCGCCGGCGGTGGCCCGGTCGCTCACCCGGAACACCTCCAGGCCCTTGGTTATCTCCGACTCGTACACGAAGTTGTTGTACCAGTACGACGACCACGCCCCGGCCAGCTCGGGCGTCGTGGTGCCCGGCGCCAGGCCCACCGGCGGCGGGTCCGACCACGCCACCGTGGTGGGGTGGGCGGGGTCGGTGAAGTCCACCACCCACGTGCCGGCCTGGTAGTGGCCGCCGGCGGCGACGTAGCGGCCGCTGCGCAGGGGGACGACGTTGAAGTTGTGCACGGTGCAGTTCTCGAGCTCGCTCTGCGGCCGGGGCAGCACCCACTGGCCGAGCTTGGCGCCGGTGCCGGCGTCGTAGAAGAACATGGACTTGTCGACGTCGGGGTCGGTGGCCTCGCACTCGGGCGCGGCGCCCCCGCCCGGCTCCCAGCCGGCGGCGATCACCGCCCCGTCCCAGGTGAAGGCGGCCGAGTGCCACCTCCCGTTGGTGCCGGCCTGGCCGACGCCGGGCTCGCTGATGGTGAACAGCAGCTCGGGGTCCTCCGGGCTGCCGCCGGGCGTGGCGTTGTCGCCGATGTCGAACACGTTGATGGCGTCGGCGCTGGCGCACGCCGCCTTGTTCACGTCGCCCAGGATGACCCCCACGTCGTGGCAGCCGGTGCGGACGGCGGTGGTCGGCCCGGCCAGGGGCTCACGGTGGACCAGGGCGGCGCCGGACGGGTCGGCGAGCGGCACGGCGATCACGTCCATGAAGTCGCCCAGGGCGTCCTCGGTGGCCCGGTCGCCGGTGGTGCCGCACCCCGCGCTGCTCGAGTTGTTGCTGTAGACGATCAAGTTGCCGGCCGACACGCCGGCCACCGTCACGGTGTGCGAGCCGCACGGCAGCTCCACCGAGGCGACCAGCTCGGGGTCGGTCACGTCGGTCAGGCTGAACACGTGCACCCCCTCCCATCCGGCGGGGACGGTCTGGCCGTCGCAGAGCCGGGGCGTCGCCTTCTTGGCGTTCCACGCCCGGACCAGGACGTCGTCCCACACGACGACGTCGCCCTGGTCGCCGTTGCAGCGGGGGTGGGCCAGCTCCACCGGGTTGGCGGGGCTCGAGATGTCGATCACCCGGAAGCCGTCGTAGTTCCCCTGGAACGCCAGGTCCCCCCAGAAGGCCAGGTCGGAGCTGACGTGGCGGACCCCGTCGGGCTCGCCCAGGAAGGTGGCGGGGTGGGGGCTGTGGCCCATGGGGTGCATGTTCGGGCTGCGGTCGTCGCCGGCGTGGCTGGCGCCGGCGGCAGCCGGGAGGGCCAGCATCGCCGTCACCACGGCGAGGGCCAGGAGCGGACGGAGCAGGCGAGCCATGGGTACCCCCTGACGGGAGCCGCCGTGTCGCGGCAAGTGTCCCCCCCGTCCCCGCTCGTGTCAATGGTCGACGGGACGGGCCGGGGGCGCCTCAGCCGGCCAGGTCGTGCAGGGGGAACACCCGCCGCTCCACCTCGCCCACCACCTCCTCGACGGCGGCCCGGTCGCCCTGGGGCCCCGCCACGGCGGGCTCGGAGAGGGTGGTGGGGACCGGCTGGCGCGCCTCGCGCCGAGCCCGCCCCACCCACTCGGGAGGCAGCTCGTCGGGGAGGGGGGCGCCCGCCATCTCGGCGAAGTAGATCGTCCACGCCCGGGGCACCACGGCGGCCCACTGGTAGCCGCCGCCCCCGGTGGCGACCCAGCGCCCGCCGGCCGCCCGGTGGGCCAGGTCGTGGAGCAGGCGGGCCGTCTCCCGGTAGGCGCCGGTGGTGAGGAGGAGGCTGGCCAGCGGGTCGGTGTGGTGGGTGTCGCAGCCGAGCTGGGTGACGAGGACCCCAGGACGCCACGCCTCCACCAGTGGGACCACCACGCGGCGGAAGGCGTCGAGCCACAGGTCCTCGCCGGTGAAGGGGGGCAGGGGGACGTTGACCGACGTGCCGCGGGCGTCGCCGGCGCCCATCTCGTCGACGAAGCCGGTGCCCGGGAACAGCGTCGCCCCCGACTGGTGGAGGGAGATTGTCAGCACCCGGCGGTCCCCGTAGAAGATCTCCTGGGGGCCGTCGCCGTGGTGGACGTCGACGTCCACGTACGCCACCCGCTCCACGCCCCGGTCGAGCAGCCAGGCGATGGCGAGGGCGGGGTCGTCGTACACGCAGAAGCCGCTGGCGCGGTCGGGCATGGCGTGGTGGAGGCCCCCGGCCGGGTTGAAGGCGTGGTGGGCCCGGCCCGACAGCACCGCCTCGGCGGCCACGAGGGACGCCCCGGCCACCCGGGCCGACGCCTCGTGCATCCCGGGGAACACCGGGTTGTCGCCGGGGCCGAACCCGAACTCCCACCACGGGCCCCGCTCGCCGTGGCCGGCCCGCCGCACGGCGTCGACGTAGCGCTCGGTGTGCGCCAGCAGCAGCTCCTCGTCGGTGGCGGAGCGGGCCGGCGTCTCCACCACCCGCTCGCCGTCGACCACCCCGTAGGCGTGGATCAGCTCGCGCGTCAGGACCACCCGGGGGAAGCGCAGCGGGTGCTGGGGGCCGTGGTCGTAGCGGGGGGCGTCGTCGCCGTACCACACCAGCTCCACCCGCCCGCTCACGGCCGGCTCCGCCGGACGGTCGCGGCACCATCGGCTCGGCGAGCAGCCTCCGGTTGCGAGCCGATGCTCCTCACAGCCAGTCCTTGCGCTTGAAGAAGCGGTAGCCCACGAAGGTGATCAGGACCATGAGCGAGAGGGCGAACGGGTAGCCCAGCCGCCAGCCGAGCTCGGGCATGTGCTCGAAGTTCATCCCGTAGATCCCCGCCACCAGGGTGGACCCGAGCAGGACGGCGCCCCAGGACGTCATGCGCTTCATCACCTCGTTCGTCCGGTTGGAGATCATGGCCAGGTAGGCGTCGAAGGCGTTCCCCACCAGCTCCCGGTGGCCGTCGAGCTGGTCGACCACCCGCAGCACGTGGTCGTACACGTCCTGGAGGTGGACCCGTGCCTCGGCGTCGACCGCTTCGACCTCCCCCCGCAGCAGGGCCGACACGACGTCGCGCATGGGGACGGTCACCCGCCGGAACTCCACCAGTTGGCGGCGGATGGCGAACAGGCCGAGGTGGACCTCCCCGGGATCGACCGGGGGCTCGGCGAAGATGCGCTCCTCCAGCTCCTCGAGCCGGTCGTCGGCGGCGTCGGCGGCGGCGAAGAAGCCGTCCACCAGCTCGTCGAGCAGGACGTAGAGGAGGAAGCCGACCGTCGCCACGTCCGGGGTGAGGCGCTCGAAGCGGAGGCGGGCGCCCCGGTCGTCCCACACCCTGCCCTCCTCGTCCCGCTCCCGCACGCTGACCAGCCAGTGGTGGCCGACGAAGAAGTCGACCTCCTGGAGGCCGCCGCTGTAGCCGACCACGAAGGCGTGCGTCGGGTACTGCTCGAGCTTGGGCCGCTGCTGGTGCTTGCGGACGTCCTCGATGGCGAGGGGGTGCAGCGCGAACTGCTCCTGGATGCAGGCCAGGTCGTCGTCGTCGGGGTCGACGAGGTCGACCCACAGCAGCCCGTCGGACCCGCCCGCCAGCGCGGCGATGTCCTTGGGGTCGGCGTGCTCGTGGGCCCGGCCGCCGCGGTAGGTGCGGACGGTGATCACGCCGCACGGTAACCGCGGCGTCGGAGGCGCCTCCGAGATCACCGGCCGGCGCTCTCGCGCACCTCCCGCA